>NZ_JAGLEJ010000039.1 GCF_023145115.1 Algiphilus sp. | reverse complement strand
AGCTCAATGGGCCGAAGCCATGCGCTTCGGCGGGCGGGTCAGGACGACCCGCCCCGGGTCACTTGGCGAGGTCCGGAAGACCGAGCTTAGTGACTGCGGCCAAGCTTGCGAGACGCTAATATTGGGGCTCACGCGGGTGTAGCTCAATGGTAGAGCCCCAGCCTTCCAAGCTGGTTACGTGGGTTCGATTCCCATCACCCGCTCCAGGTTTCATTGCATGGCCTGCGGCAGACGCCATGCAAAGCGCGATGCGGTATCATCCGCGCACAATCTGCCCACCTAGCTCAGTCGGGCTGAAACCCTGCGTTTCAGCGGCCGGGCCAGGACGGCCCGGCCAGGGTCACTTAGCGAGGTCCGGAAGACCGAGCCTAGTGACCGCGGTCAAGCAGCGATGCGGTATCATCCGCGCACAATCTGCCCACCTAGCTCAGTCGGTAGAGCACACCCTTGGTAAGGGTGAGGTCGCCAGTTCGAATCTGGCGGTGGGCACCAGCGAATCCGGGAGCGCCCGACCTAGCGGTCGAGGCGCTCCCTTTCGTTTCGGGCCCGGGCAACTGACGCAAACGAGTCGCACTCTCCGTTCGATATCGGTTAGTGTCTCGTGACTCACGGGTACGTGTCCGCCTCCGGTCGAATCGATTCTCCGGCGGTCGGTTGCAGTGCACCCACGCGTCCAGAGTCGCCAAGGAGACGAATCAGATGACCATGCGATGCGCTTTCGCAGCGCGAGCGGCCACAGCTTTCGCCGGGCCGGCGTTCCTTCTCGTGGCTGTCGGTGCAATGCCCGCCCACGCCCAGCTGGACGAGGCCATCGACACCAGCGAGCGCGCGGTATCGGAGACGGATGCGTCGCAGCGTCGGATTGACGATCTGGACGAGCAGACGCAGGCGCTGCTGAACGACTACCGGGCGAATCTGAAGCAGCTGGAGCAGCTGGAGCGCTACAACGCCTCGCAGCGTCGTCAGCTGGAGGCGCAGGAGCGCGAGCTGGGGTCGCTGGAGCAGGACATTGCGACCATTTCCAGTCTGCAGCGCTCGGTGCAGCCGCTGATGGACGACATGCTGTCGGGGCTGGAGACGCTGGTGTCGGCGGACATGCCGTTCCAGCAGGGCGAGCGCGAGGCGCGGGTGTCGCGGTTGCAGGGGATCATGGACGACCCCGAGCAGTCGCCGGCGCAGCGGTATCGGCTGATCGTCGAGGCCTACCAGATCGAGAACGAGTACGGGCGCACGATCGAGGCGTACCGGAGCGACGTGACGGTGGACGGCACCACGTTCGAGAACGCCGAGTTTCTGCGGGTGGGGCGCCTGGCGCTGATCTTCAAGACCGACGACGACCAGACGCTGAAGATCTACGACGCCGACGGGCACGCCTGGCGCGATCTGGACGCGTCGTTTCTGGACGACGTCAAGACCGGCCTGCGCATGGCCAAGGAACAGATCCCGCCGGATCTGCTGACGGTGCCGGTGCCGGCGCCGCAAGACGCCGCACAGCAGGGAGGCTGAGGTCATGAGGCATGCAATGAAAGCGATTGCCGTCGCACGCCGTCTCGCGGTCCTGGGCGCGCTCAGCGCGCTGCCCCTGGGGGCCGGTCCGGCGATGGCCCAGCAGGAAAGTGGCAGCCAGCCGCTGACGCTGGACCGTGCGCTGCAGACCATCCGCGCCGAGCGGCGCGCGGTGAACGACGAGAACCGGGCACGCGAGCAGCGCTTCCTGGAGCGGCGCGACGAACAGCAGGCCGAGCTCTCGCGCATCCGCCGGGAAGTGGCCGACGCCGAAGCCGCGGCCGCCGAGCTCGAGGCATCCCGCAACGAGAACCAGCGGCGTCTCGACGAACTCAAGGCCCAGCTCGACGAGCGCCAGGGCGAATTCGGTGAACTGTTCGGCGCGGCGCGCGCCGCGGCCGCCGACCTCAAGGAACAGCTCGACGAATCGCTGGTCTCGGCGCAGTACCCGGGTCGCGGCGAAGAACTGGCCGAGATCGCCGAATCCGACACGCTGCCCTCGATCGACCAGCTGGAATATCTCTGGTTCACGCTGATGCAGGAGGCCAACCAGCAATCCAAGGTCGTGCGCTTCGACGCCCCGGTCATCGGCACCGACAACCGGCCCGAGACGCGCAGCGTCACCCGGCTGGGTCCGTTCACCGCCTTCGCCGACGGCCGTTATCTGCAGTACGGCGACGACACCCTGCGCTTTCTCCCGCGCCAGCCCGGCGGCGGTGCCACCGCCGCGGCCGAGCGCGTCGCCGGGCATGCCGGCGACGGCTTCGTGGGCGGCGTCATCGACCCCTCGCTGGGGCGCCTGCTCGGACTGGTGGTCGAATCGCCGACCCTGCGCGAGCGCGTCGACCAGGGCGGCGGCATCGGCTACGCCATCATCGTCGTGGCCCTTGCCGGGACCCTGCTGGCGCTCTACAAGTGGGTCAGCCTGACCATCACCTCGAGCCGGGTGCGGGCGCAGATGCGCTCCGACAGCCCGTCGACCGGCAATCCGCTGGGCCGGGTCATGCAGGTGTACGCCGACCATCGCGACGCCGACATCGAGACCCTGCAGCTCAAGCTCGACGACGCCGTGCTCAAGGAAGTGCCCAAGCTCGAGGGCGGCCTCAACATCGTCAAGGTGCTGGCGGCGGTGGCGCCGCTGATGGGGCTGCTGGGCACCGTCATCGGCATGATCGTTACCTTCCAGGCCATCACCCTGTTCGGCACCGGCGATCCCAAGCTGATGGCGGGCGGCATCTCGCAGGCGCTGGTGACCACCGTGCTGGGTCTGATTGCCGCCATTCCGCTGCTGCTGCTGCACGCCTTTGCCGCCAACGCCTCGCGGCGGGTGAGCCAGGTGCTGGAGGAACAGTCCGCCGGGATGGTGGCCGAATACGCCGAAGGGCGCGGCTGACAGCGCCATGCTCGATCTGCTGCATCCGGTCAACGCGGTGGGCGCGATCCGCGACTACCTGGACGCCGGTGGCCCGGTGGTCAGCGCGCTGCTGGTGTCCACCTTCGCGATGTGGGCGCTGATCATCGAGCGCCTGCTCTACTTCGCCTTTGTCGAGCGCAGCGCGGTGCGCGCACGGCGGGCGGCGTGGGAAGCGCGCAGCGACCACAGCACCTGGTTCGCGCACGCCGTGCGCGAGCGACTGATCTCCGAGCAGCGGCTGGCGGTGGAGCAGAACCTGACCTTCATCCGGGTGCTGATCATGGTGACGCCGCTGCTGGGGCTTCTGGGCACGGTGACCGGGATGATCGAAGTGTTCGACGTCATTACCGCGACCGGCTCGTCGAATGCGCGGCTGATGGCCTCGGGCATCTCGCGGGCGACGATTCCGACGATGACCGGTCTGGCGGTGTCGCTGTCGGGGATCCTGCTGATCAACTTCCTCGAGCGTCACGGCGCGCGCACCGTGGCGCGGCTGGGTGACAGCCTCGACGTGCACGCGGCACCCGACCGCAGCGGGGTGACGGCATGACGCGTCGGATCACGCGCAGGGAAGGCGACACCGGCGAGGTGAACATCACGCCGCTGCTGGACATCGTGTTCATCCTGCTGATCTTCTTCATCGTGACGGCGACCTTCCTGCAGGAGGAAGGCTTCGGGTTGAACGCGCCCGAGGAGAACCCGCCGGAGGACCAGACGCGGCCGCCGCCGACGCTGGTGCTGTCGGTGCGGCCGGACGGTTTCGTGCGGGTCAACGACCTGCGCATGATCGACCCGCGGTCGGTGAAGCCGGTGGTGGAGGAATTCAAGGCGCGGGAGCCGCGCGGCGTGGTGCTGGTGAGCGCCGCGCCCGAGGCGCGGGCCGAGACCACGGTGCTGGTGCTCGACCAGTCGCGACAGGCCGGGGTGGAGCCGGCGGTCGGCCTGCAGGAGGGCGCCGCGGCGGCGCCGGCATCGCGATGACGGAGGCCCGCCCATGCTGAAACGCACCCCGCGCATCACCGCCGAAGCCGATGAGGAGGATGTCAACGTCACGCCGCTGCTGGACATCGTGTTCATCATGCTGATCTTCTTCATCGTGACGGCGACCTTCATCAAGGAACCCGGTGTCGAGGTGCAGCGTCCGGAGGCGGCGACCGGCGAGGATCAGAAGCTGGTGTCGATCCTGGTGGCGATCACCGAGGACAACCAGGTCTGGATCAACAACGAGCAGGTGCCGCTGGACGGGGTGCGCGGCGCGGTCGAGCGGCTGCGCCGCGACAATCCGCGCGGCAGCGCGGTGGTGCAGACCGACGCCGGGGCGCACACGCGGATGATGATCGAGGTGCTGCGCGCCATCCGCGACGCCGGCGTCACCGAGACGGTCGCCGTGTCGACCCGGCAGAGCTGACGGCATGCGCGGCCTGCTTCGTCTTCTGACCGGCATCCCGGGCGCCGCGGTGGTGACCGGTGCGCTGTTTCTCGTTCTGGCGGCGCTGATCCATCGCGACGAGGACGTGCGCCTGAGCGAGGACAAGTCGGTGGAGATCAACGTCACGCGCCAGCTGCAGGACAGCACCACCCAGCAGCAGCAGACCGCGTTCCAGCGTCCGGTGCTGGACCAGCCGCCACCGCCGCCGCCGGCGGTGAACGACCCGAGCTTCCGGCCGACGGTGAGCGGCCAGATCGGCGAGGTGCCGGACTTCTCCGACGCCGAGCTCGACATCGGCACCGGGTTCAATCCGGACCGCGATGCGCAGCCCATGGTGCGCATCCCGCCGCAGTACCCGAGCCGCTGCATGGCGCGCGCGGACAATGCCGAGAGCGTGATCGTGCAGTTCGATGTGAGCCCCGAGGGCGCCGTGGTCAATCCGGAAGTGATCGATTCCACCAACGGCTGCTTCGATCGTGCCGCGCTGCGCGCCGTCGAGCGCTGGAAGTACGAGCCCAAGATGGTCGACAACCAGGCACAGCCGCGCTATGGCGTGCGCACGCAGCTCACCTTCAGGCTCGCGGAGTGACGAGCATGCGCACTGTTGCCCGAATCGTCGTGATGAGCCTCGTCGCCGGCATGCTCAGTGCCGTGCCGGTCCACGCCCAGGAAGACGGAGAGGGTCAGCGCACCCGGCAGGTCGAATCGCTGGCGCCGGCGGTGGCGCGGGAACTGGGCGCGGCCTACGAGGACCTCAGCAACGACCGCACGCAGCAGGCCCTGAGCAAGCTCAACCAGCTGATGAGCGGCCGCGGCGACAGCATGAAGCCCTTCGACAAGGCCTCCGTGCTGCAGATCCGCGGCTCGGCCTTCGCCTCGCTGGGGCGTCACGGCGAAGCCCTGCGCGACTTCGAGAGCGCGCTGCAGCTGGACGCGCTGCCGGCCGAGCAGAACCTGCAGCTGCGCTTCAACGTCGCCCAGCTGCACTTCCAGGAAGAAAACTACGGCGAGGCCATCCGCTACTTCCAGCAGTGGCTGGACGATGCCGAGGCCCCCGACGCCAACGCCTACTACATGCTGGCCGCGGCGCACTACTACCGCGACGATTACCGGGCGGCCGTGCCGCACATCGAGCGCGCGCTGTCGCTGGCCAAGGCGCCCAAGCAGCGCTTCTTCGACCTCGCCAACATCGTCTTCGCCGAGCTGAATCTGCGCGACAAGCGCGTGCGGCTGCTGGAGCGGATCATCGAGCACTGGCCCGACCAGGTGAGCTACTGGAAGCAGCTGGCGGCGACCTACAACGAGCTCGACCGGCAGCGCGAAGCCTTTGCCACGCTGGAGCTGGCCTACCGGAATGGCCTGCTGGGCGACGAGGCCGACATCGTCTCGCTGGCGCAGTTCTATTCGCGCTTCAACAACCCGCACCGCGGTGCCGAGCTGCTGATCAAGGAGATGGATGCGGGCCGGGTGACGCGCGATGTCGAGCATCTGGAGCTGCTGTCGCAGCTGTGGAGCCAGGCGCGCGAGCACAAGAAGGCGATCCCGGTGCTGCGCGAGGCGGCGCGGCTGTCGGATACCGGCGGGCTGGCGTTCCGGCTGGGTCAGGTGCTGTTTGCCGACGAGCAGTACGCGGCGGCCGAGACGGCGCTGCAGAACGCCCTGAACAAGGGCGGGCTGGCGGAGCGCGACCAGGCCGACGCCTGGCTGCTGCTGGGCACCGCGCGCTTCAACCAGGCCGGCCCGGGTGACCGTGAGCAGCGTGCCGAAGCCGACGCGGCCTATCAGCAGGCGCAGCGCTTCGGTCGCACGCGCAGTCGCGCCAGCGAGTGGCGCAGCTACATCGCGGCGATCAACAACACCGAGAGCCGGCAGGCGGCGCTGGAAGCCGAGCAGGAAGCCAACCTGGAGCGCGCCGCCGAGCAGCGCGCCCTGACCGCCTGCCGCGCCCAGCGCCTCTCCGGCGCCGACGTGTCCGAGCGCTGCCGGCGGCTGCTGGAGGCGGAGGATTCCGCGCAGGAGCAGGACGCGGCTTCGGATGCAGCATCGCCTTCAGGGGAGGGCGATTCGTCATCCTGATCGCCCGTGCGTGAACCGGTGCGCCGCGACTAGCGGGGCTCGCGCCAGTTGGCGTGCGTGTCCCAGAACGCGACGCTGCGGCGGTAGGCCTCGCGGTCCAGCGGCACGCCCGACCCGCCTTCCTCGACACCGAGGGCGTTGCGCATCATGGTGATGGGCGCCATCGGGATCTCCTCGGGCTCGGCGGTGGCGAGGCAGCCCACGACGCCCCAGTCGGCGTCGACATGCTCGCCTTCGCGGGCCATCTGGGCCTGCGAGTAGAGGATCACCAGGAGATACTCCGCCACCGGTGCCTCGACGCCCTCGAACCAGCGCGTCAGCACGGGCAGCTCGTCGCGGTTGCGCGCCTCGTAGCCGGATCGCAGCAGGTGGCGGTTGTCGTCGGTGATCGGAATGGTGGCGCAGCGCGTCGGGGTCCAGTTGCGGTGGACGTGCAGCTTGCAGAAGTCGGCGTAGCCGTCGAGCACCTTCAGGGGTGGCTCGCGGTTGAGATGCTCGGTGAAGGCGTCCGGCGTGGTGCCGACGATGGCGTTGGCGCGACCGTCCGCCGGGAACAGGCGGCGGCGGGCGAACGCGGTAAGAGCGATGCGCATTGCGCTTCCCGTTGCGATGGGCGGCGCCGCGCCGGCATCCGGCGCGACGCCGTCAGTGGATCTACTGCTGCGCCTTCTTCTTGAGCCGGTAGGCGTGCAGCAGCGGCTCGGTGTAGCCGCTGGGCTGGGTGGTGCCCTCGAAGATCAGCGCGCTGGCGGCCTCGAAGGCGACCCCGTCGAAGCCCGGTGCCATCGGCTCGTAGAGCGGATCGCCGGCATTCTGGCGGTCCACGACCGCGGCCATGCGCTGCAGCGCGTCGGTGACCTGCTCGCGCGTGCACACGCCGTGCAGCAGCCAGTTGGCGATGTGCTGGCTGGAGATGCGCAGGGTGGCGCGGTCTTCCATCAGGCCGATGTCGTTGATGTCCGGCACCTTCGAGCAGCCGACGCCCTGATCGATCCAGCGCACCACGTAGCCGAGGATGGTCTGCGCGCTGTTGTCGAGCTCGCGCTGGACGTCGTCAGCCGACAGTGCCTTCGGGTCATCCATCAGCGGGATGGTGAGGATGTCGTCCAGGCTGGCGTGCTCGCGCGAGCGCAGTTCCTCGATGCGCGCGAAGACGTCGACCTGATGGTAGTGCAGTGCGTGCAGCGTGGCGCCGGTGGGCGAGGGCACCCAGGCGGTGGTGGCGCCGGCCATGGGGTGGCCGATCTTCTGCTCGATCATTGCCGCCATCTCGTCCGGCATCGCCCACATGCCCTTGCCGATCTGGGCGTGGCCGGGCAGGCCGCAGCGGATGCCGACGTCGACGTTCCAGTCCTCGTAGGCCTTGATCCAGGCGGTCTGCTTCATCTTCGTCTTGGCGATCATCGGACCGGCATGCATGCTGGTGTGGATCTCGTCGCCGGTGCGGTCGAGGAAGCCGGTGTTGATGAACACCACGCGCGACTGCGCTTCCCTGATGCAGGCCTTGAGGTTGACGGTGGTGCGCCGCTCCTCGTCCATGATCCCGATCTTGAGCGTGTCGCGCGCGAGTCCGAGCGCATCCTCGACGGCCGTGAACAGTTCCACCGCGTAGGCGGCTTCCTCGGCACCGTGCATCTTCGGCTTGACGATGTAGACCGAGCCGGTGCGCGAGTTGCCCTTGTGGTCCGGGGCGGTCTTGTCGGCCTTGAGGTCGTGCATCGCGGCAAGCGCGGTCACGAAGGCATCCATGATGCCCTCGAAGATCTCGTTGCCCTCGGCATCGACGATCGCCGGATTGGTCATCAGGTGGCCGACGTTGCGCACGAACAGCAGGCTGCGGCCGGGCAGGCGCAGCTCGCCGCCGTCCGCCGCGGTGTAGAAGCGGTCCGCGCTGAGGGTGCGCGTGAACGGCTTGCCGCCCTTCTCCATCTGCGCCGACAGCGTGCCCTTCATGAGGCCCAGCCAGTTGCGGTAGACCTCGGCCTTGTCCTCGGCATCGACCGCTGCCACCGAATCCTCGCAGTCCATGATGGTGGTGACCGCGGCCTCCAGCAGCAGGTCCTTGACGCCGGCGGCATCGGTCTTGCCGATGGGGTGCCCCGGGTCGATCTGGATCTCGATGTGCAGGCCGTTGACGCGCAGGAGCACCGCCTCGGGCGATGCCGCGTCGCCGCGGTGGCCCACGAACTTGTCGGGCTCGGCCAGGCCGCTGCTACGGCCGCCTTCCAGGATTACCTGCAGCGCGCCGTCGACCACGCGGTACGCGGTGGCGTCGGCATGGCTGCCGTCGGTCAGGGGCGCGGCGCGGTCGAGATGCGCCCGCGCGTAGGCGATGACCTTCTGGCCGCGCACCGGATTGTAGGCGCCGGCGCGCTCGGCACCGCCGTCCTCGGGGATGACGTCGAAACCGTAGAGCGCGTCGTAGAGGCTGCCCCAGCGCGCGTTCGATGCGTTGAGCGCGTAGCGCGCGTTCTTCACCGGCACCACCAGCTGCGGACCGGCCTGGGCGGCGATCTCGGTATCGACGTTCTCGGTGGTGACCGCGAAATCGGCCGGTTCCGGCTGCAGGTAGCCGATCTCGCTCAGGAACTGGCGGTAGGCAGCGGCATCGTGCGGCTGTCCGGCGCGCTCGCGGTGCCAGCCGTCGATCCGTTCCTGAAGGTCGTCACGCTTGGCCAGCAGCGCGCGGTTGCGGGGCGAGAAGTCGGCGACCGCCTTCTCGAGTGCGCTCCAGAAGTGATCCGGGGAAATCCCGGTCCCAGGGCAAATCTCCTGATCGATCAGGGACTTGAGCTCGGTGGCGACGCGCAGTCCGCCGACCTGGGTGAAATCCGTCATGGCGTGCATCCTGGATGTGGGTTCTGATCGGCGCCTATTCTAGTCCGAGCGGTCGAGGCGCCCGGTTCGCGGTACACCGGAGGCGTACCGGCGCTCCTTACCCCGGCCTGTAACACGGGGGCGGCATGCTGCGAGGTTGGGCGGTTGACCGCGCCGCTCGTCTCACGGTCTATCGATTGTTCATCCGCGATGCGCAGATATTCGCTCTTCGGGTTCCGCATGGGTCGTCACGGCCTGACTGCCACCGTACTGATGGCGGTCACGGGTGCCGTGGCGGCGGGCGCGCCGCTGGCCGAGCGCGTCGAGACGGTGAAAGCCGAGGTGCTCGGTCTGCTGCCGGCGGTGGTGCGCGCGACACCGGAGCAGGGCGACGCGATCTCGATCCACGCCGGCGTCGAAGCGGACGGCTTCCTGATCGAGCGCGCCGAGCTGTCCATGGCCGGAGAGCGCCTGGGTACGCACACCTACGACACGCGCGAGGCGCGGGCCCTGCTCGATGGTGGCTGGCACCGGCTGGCGCGTCTGCCGGTGGCGGCAACGGCGCGCACGCTCGATGCCAAGCTCGTGGGGCGCTTCGCCGGACGCGATGCGCCGGTCGCGCTCGAATACCGTGTCGCGCTTCCCGCCGGCGGCGACGCGACCGCCGTGCTGCTCCCCGTGACGCAGGAGGAGCACATCATCAGCTCCGAGGAGCGCGGCTCGTCGGTGGGCATGTCGCTGGTGGAAACCCGGGCCAGGGCCGGTGCGCCGCGGTGGTATCGCCGCGATCCGTCGGCCCCGGATGCCGCCGCGACGGTGCTGCATGTCGCGCGCTACCGGGTGGCCACCGGTCAGGCGCTCGCCGCCTGGATCGCACTATCCGGTGTCGCGGACACTGCTGTCGCGCAGCGCGACGACTACCGGCTGGTGCTGGCCGAGGCCGGCGTCGCGCTGGACCTGCTCGACACGGCACGGGCAGCGCTCGACGGGGTCGATGGCGAGGCGGATCCGCGTCGGCGCCATGCGGTCGAGATGGCCCTGGCCGCGGCCCTGCTCGAGCGCGACCGCGCGGCGGTCGCGCTGGCACGTCTCGATCGGCTGCCGCCGCCGGCCGAGGCGGCCGCCCGCGCCGAGCGCGACGCGCTGCGCGGGCGCCTGCTGCTCGCCGTCGAGCGACCGGATGCGGCGGTCGATGTCCTGCGGCGCGCCGCCGGGCACGACGACGACGCCTTCGCGACCTACAACCTCGGCATCGCGGAGCTGCGCGCGGGGCGGATCGCCGACGGCCTGGCGACGCTCCGCCGCGTCGGTCGTGCCGACAGGGACACCGATGTCGAGCGCTATCTCGCCGACCGGGCGAACCTGCTGCTGGGCCAGCGCCATCTCGACGCGCGGGATTTCGGTGCCGCCCACCGCGCGCTCGAGCGCATCGGGCTGGCCGGTCCCTACGGCAACCGCGGCCTGCTCGCCATGGGTTGGGTCGCGTTGTCGCGTCCCGACGCCGTCGGCGGGACGGGCGAGCGTCTGCTGGATCTGCTGCCCTGGCGTCAGGGCTCCGATCCGGGCGCGGTCGCGGTGGGGCAGATGCGTGCCGCGCTGGACTACTGGGATGCGCTGGCGGCCGGCGACCCGCTCGACCCGGTCGTGCAGGAGGGCATGCTGGGTTCCGCGTACCTGCTCGGGCAGATCGGCGAGGAAACGCGCGCTTCCGGCCGCTACCGCGACACGGTCGCGGCGCTGGAATCGGCGCTGGACGCCATCGACGGCGATCTCGCAGCATTCGACCACCAGCGCTTCCTCGACACCATGGCGGCGACCGGAGAGCCGGGGCGCATGGGGCGTGACTGGCACGCGCGCGGCCTGCCCGATCTGCGGTTGACCGACTGGAGTACCGAGCTCCTTGCCGGAGCAACCTTCCAGCGCGACCTGCGCACCTATCGCGATATCGGCGTGCTGCAGACCCTGCTGTCCGCCATCGATCGTGCCGGTGCGGGCGACCGGCCTCAGCGCGAGGCGCTACGCACCCGGCTGGCCGAACTGCGGGACGAACAGGCCAGGGTAGTGCGTACACGGGCGCTCGACCATCTGCGCGATCGTCGCGAGCGGATCGCGGCGCATCTGGCGCGAGCGCGGTTCGCGCTGGCGCGGTCGGTCGACGTCGGTCTGGCGACCGGCGCTGCGGTTCAGAACGGCAGGTAGCCGACGAAGCGCTGCATGCGGGCGCGCAGCTCGTCGCTGCCCGCAGCCGGCGTTGCACCCTCGTCGTGGGCGCAGCCGCAGGTGGCGGCGCTGTCGTGCATCCGCCCCGCACCATGATCGCTGTCGCACCAGCTGCGCAGTGCGGTGGCGCTGGCCAGTGCCGACTGCGGGAACTGCCCCTCGAGCACCAGTGATTCACAGGTGGTGTCGTTCCGGCCGATCTCGATCTGCGCCGGGTTGGGCAGGCTCGGATCGACGGTCGGCGAGAAGTCGAAGCGACAGCTCCCCTCGACGCGGTCGCCGCGGATCAAACGCATGCGCTCGCCGTCCAGGCGGAGGTCGGCATCGACATTGCGCATCTCGGTGGCGTCGTGCCGCACGAACGCGCGCAGCGCCTCCGGGTTGATGGCGTGCGCCGGCAGGGCGAGCGCCAGCGCGGTCAGGCAGGCAGGGATGGACAAGAAGCGCATGGCGAACACCTCGCTGGTACGGCGTGCCGGCGGTCCTTCCGTGATGCGCGGGTGGCCGGCGGACACCCTCGATAAGGCTACTCCGGCCCGGTCCGCGTGCCCACCGCGGACGGACCGGATCTGTGATCTGGTTCGCACTCGGCGTCCGCGACCCGGTCACCGCCGGCACGCTTGGCCGCGTACATCAGCGCGTCTGCCCGCGCCAGGGTGTCCGCGAGGGGCAGGACGCGGCCCGGCGGCTGCTCGACGATGCCGACGCTCGCGGTCAGCGCGCGGTCGCTCCCGTCGATGGTCGGCCGATAGGGCAGTGCACGGATGTCCGCGAGCAGCGCAACGGCCGTGCGCTCCGCCGTTCCGGCCGGGCAGTCGTAGAGGGCCATCGCGAACTCGTCGCCGCCCAGACGCGCGACCACGCCGTCGGGCTCGGGGACCCGCGCACGCAGGGCGCTGCCGATGCGCTGCAGGGTATCGTCGCCGGCGGCGTGCCCGAACTGGTCGTTGACCGACTTGAAGGTGTCGAGATCGACCAGGACGACGCTCGCCGGCTTGCGCGCCCGCGCCGACTCGACGAGCGTGTTCCGGGCGTGCTCGTCCCATCCGCGCCGATTGAGGAGTCCCGTGAGCGCGTCGGATTCGGCGTCGTGCGCATAGGTGCGCAGTTGCCGTTCGCTGTGCACGGCCAGCCACAGCGCCAGGAAGGCGGGCAGCACGTCGGCGGCGACGTGGGCGGCGACCCTGCTGAAGCCGCCCTGGACGAGCAGCAGGTCGCTGCTGACCAGCAGCGCCAGCGCCGCCACCGTGAAGGGGACCGAGTAGCGCGGCGTCAGCCGGCCGAAGCCGATACCGGCGAACAGTGCGATGAGCGTGCCGTCGAAGGGGCGCAGCAGTTCGGCCGGCGCGGCCACCCAGCGCAGCACCAGCTCGGCGCCGACCACCAGCGACAGGAAGCCGACGAACAGCCACTGACCGTGCTGCGCCAGGCGCGCGCTGCACAGCACGCCGGCGGTGATCAGCGCCAGCGTCATGGCCAGCAGCCAGAGGCTGCCGGATTCGACGCCGGGCAGCGGGATCCGCATCAGCAACTCCGCATCCATGCTGGGCGCCAGTGCCATCAGCACGCCGGCAACCAGCACGATGAACACGCGGTTGCGGCGGTTGGTGGACAGTTGCTGTCTCAGGCTTTCGGCGGGTCTGCGGCGAATGGCCCGGTCTCCTCTTCGTGGTCGTCACGCACGTTGATGCAGCGGATTCCGATCATCGGCGATTCCCGCACTCCGGGCCAGAGCCTCCGCGCCGGATGGTGGCTGCCGGCGTTCAGGCGGCCTGTCCGGCAGCGGTGGCACGGTGCACCATCAGCAGCGCGTAGGCGCCGATGCCGATATCGACGGCGATGCAGGCCACCACGTACCAGTCGTGGATGTAGCCGGCACGCGCGAAGTGGCCCGCGTCCCAGAGCGCGTGCAGCGCGCAGGCCAGCGCCAGCACGTGTCCGCTGCGCAGCGCGCCCCAGGCGAGTCCCGCCCAGACCGCCAGGCCGGCCAGCTCCAGTGCCATGGCAGCGGGCGGTGCCGAGAAGCGCAGCGCGGCCCCCACATAGATGACCGGCAGCAACAGCAGGAACGCCGCACCCAGCCGGCGATTGAGGCTGCCCTCGCTCCAGGGCGCCGACGGCCGCGCCAGCAGCAGCCCGTACAGCAGGGCGCACGCGATGACGGCCAGGAAATGCGGATCACCCGGGTGGCGGTGCGGCCAGTCCGGGACCACGGCGAGTGCCGCCAGCGCGGACAGCGCCAGCAGGATCTGCGGTGCCAGGTGCCGAAGCGGTGTCATGCGAACCCCCCGTCGCATGCATGCATCCGGATTTCAGTGTGGCACGGCGCAGCGACGGCGCGGAAGTCCCGGCCACAGCCCGGACACCGCTTCGCAACGGCCGTCATTGCGCCGGCGCGCGAGCGCGGTCGGCCTCCATGCAGCCTTCATCTGCGGTGCGTAATCTGAACGGGCGTTCGGCTCGAAGCCGTTCGCCGGGAATCTCATTCGAACCCAACAGGGAGGAGACATGCGTTTTCGAAGGTCAGCCTTCATCGCGGCGGGCGTGCTTGCCGCATCGGTCGCGCAGACCGCCTCGGCCCAGCTGTTCGGCGACGGCGGACTGCTTCCGATCGGGGAACGGCTCGGCACCGTGCGTCACGCCGACAGTCCCGATGCCATCAGCGGGCAGTACATCGTCAGGCTCAATCCGGACGCCGGTCCCATCGCTACCACGGTAGGAAACCTGCTGGGACTGATCGGCGGCACCCTCATCGGCGAGCTGCCCATCATCAACGGTGCCGTCGTGCGGCTGGACGGCCTGTCGGCACGTCTGCTCGCGGGCAATCCGCTGGTCGACTACGTCGAGCAGGACCAGCGCATGTCGATCACCCAGACGGCATCGCAGACGCCGGCCACGTGGGGGCTGGACCGCAGCGACGAGCGTCAGCGCATGCTCGACAATCAGTACCGCTACCCGGCCGACGGCGGCGCCGGCACCCATATCTACATCATCGACACCGGCATCCGCAGCACGCACGAGGCGTTTGCCGGCAGGGTCGGCGGCGGGCGCAACTTCGTCGTCGACACGCTCGACCTGCCGCTGATCGGCGGCCTGCTGGGCGGTCTTCTCGGCAACCTGCTGGGCATCGAGCCCGACCCGGCAAACTTCGAGGACTGCAACGGCCACGGCACCCATGTCGGCGGCACCGCGGCCGGCACCACCTACGGCATCGCCAAGGCCGCGACGGTGTACGGCGTCCGCGTGCTCGGCTGCAGCGGCAGCGGTCCGACGTCGGCGATCATCGCGGGCATCGACTGGGTGGCGGAGAACGCGAGCATGCCCGCGGTGGCCAACATGAGCCTCGGCGGCGGTGCCTCGACCGCGCTCGACGATGCCGTGCGCAATGCGGTGGCGGCCGGCGTGGTCATGGTGGTCGCCGCCGGCAACGACGATGCCGACGCCTGCGGCGGTTCCCCGGGCCGTGTCGACGAGGCCATCACGGTCGGCTCGACCACCGTCAACGACGATCGCAGCAGCTTCAGCAATCTGGGAAGCTGCGTCGACATCTTCGCGCCCGGCAGCGACATCACCTCCGCCTGGCACGACGGCGATGCCCAGACCAACACCATCAGCGGCACGTCGATGGCTTCGCCGCATGTTGCCGGTGCGGCGGCGCTGCTGCTCGACGAGGCCGGCGATCCGGCGGGCGTGTTCGACGCCATCGTGGCGGATGCCACCAGTGGCGCGCTCAGCGCGATCGGCGCCGGGTCCCCGAACCGGCTGCTCTACGTGCGACCGGAGTAGCGCTCCGGCCGGCGGGGCGGGGACCGGCGGTTCCCGCCCCGTTCGGCATCAGGGATGCTTCTGCAGCCACCAGCGCTCGATCGTGGTCACCGTGCGCTGGAGCAACTCGAACTCGCTGCTGCCGTCGATCTGCAGCGTGCCGCCGATGCGGACGCCGTCCCGGGTCCGGGTCAGGTTGCGCACGCGCAGCGGTGCGCGCAGGTCGCGCTCGGGCAGGGGCAGCACGCAGTCGACGCATTCCTCCTCGTGGAGACCGGCGGTATCCCCGGTGAGCAGGATCGCCGCGCCCGAGGTGGACAGGTCGACGAGCCGCGCCTCGCGCGCCTTGCCGCCGACCACCAGCCGTGCGGGGGTATGCATCAGCGTGGCCGGCACGCTCACGCGGTAGTCGCGCCGCCGCTGGTAGTAGCTGACCCGGCCCGGCCATTCCAGCATCAGGCTGCCGTCGGCGGCGTCGCCCTCGCTGTCGCGGGTGATGATGCTGTCGATGTGGGCGGTGAACACCAGGGCCGCGCCGTCGAGCTGGGTGCGCGCGTAGACGCGCGTGCCGCCGATGAACAGCCCCTCCGGCGGACGCGGCCGCGGTGCGTCGAGCACCAGGTAGCGATGCTGGAGGTCGAGCGACAGCAGCATCGAGCTGAATTCGCGCTGGCTGGTGGCGGCGCGCAGCGTGACCAGGTTGCGCAGGCGCCGCAGCCGCACGAGCAGCCGTGCGGCTTCCGCCGGGTCCTCGACCAGGCCGGCGATATCGATGTCAGGAGCGGTCGACAGCGATGCGTCCATGGCGGTCGTAGTCGCGTGCTTGGAGGCCCAGCGCATCCAGGGCCAGGCGTGTCTGTCCGAGGCGCGCCTGCAGGACCGCGGCGAGGCGGCGCTGCGTGGCGAGGCTCTCGGGTGAGGCATCGGACGGTGCCGGCGCGCGCAGCGCCGAGCGGAACGATTCGGTGGCGCGGCGGATGGCGGCATGATCGGCCGCCGCGATGGCGTCGATCAGGGCCTCCTGGGCCGTGCGCAGGGCGCTGTCCGGGGCTCCGCTCACCGGCGCACGCCGCCCAGATCGGATTCGAGCGCGATCAGGGCGTCGGCGATGGCGCCGCCGTCGGGCTGGTAGCGGCCCTCGGCGACCGCCTCGCGCAGCGTCGCCACGCGCGCGCTGTCGAAGGGCTGGGGGCCGCCGGCGTCGGCGCGCGAGCGCAGCACCGGCGAGTCGGCGGGCGGATCGGCGGGCGCGCTCGCGCTCTCCGGGCGGCGCACTTCGCCTCCGGATGCGACGCCCCGGGCGGCACCCGCGGTGCGGGCAGGGTCGATCTTCATGGCAGCGGCATCCTGCGAGGAGGGGTTCGCAGGCGTTATCGGCACGCTGCTCGCGGACTTGAGCGATGCCACCAGATTGCCGATCGTCAACGGGTTCACGGGCCTACCTCCACGGTCCCGGTCGCGACGACGACGGCGTCGACGGTGCGGCCGGATTGCATGTTGCGTACGCTGATCTGCTCGTCCCTGCCGCCATGCGAGAGTGCGCGGCCCCGCATGCGCACCTCGATGCCGTGGGTACGGCTGACGATGGTCACGGTATCGCCGGTCGCGACCAGACGCGGCTGTTCCAGATCACCGGGGCTGAGCGGGTGACCAGCGGGCAGGCTGCGCCGGATCCGGCGCCCCACCAGGTCGTCGGGCTCGTCGATCCAGCCGTAGCCGAGCGTCGCGGTGTCGCGCGCCTCCAGCCGTATGTCGCCGGCACGCAGCGTGGCGCCCGCCGCCACCGGTTGCGCCAGCACGGCGACTTCCGCGCGCCCGGCGACGCGCGCCGGCACGTAGAGACGCCATGCCGGTCGTGCGCAGCTGATCTCGATGCTGGCGCCGCTGCGGCTGCGCGCGCGGACGTGCCCGCTCGGCTGCTGGCTGCAGCGCGGCACGCGCGTGTTGGGGTCGACCGCCACCCGCGCGCTCTCGCTGCCCAGAGCCTGGGCGGCCGCCGTGCGCAGGCGCTCGGTCGCCTCCCACTGGGCGCCGGCCGCGGGCGGCAGCAGCAGCGCGGCGAGCAGAGCGGCAAGCAGAGTGGCGGTGCGGGCGGTGGCGAGTGCCATGCGCATTCCAGTGAACGGACCCGATGAGGGAGAGGCAATGCGCGTGCCGCGCGCCGCTGGTCCCCGACGAGCGGCGGAAGCCTCAATGGCGCCCGGTTCCGGCCGATGATGGGCGCCATGGATACCGGACTATTGCAGTCGATCGATCAGCAGACCCGCCTGGCGGGCTACAACCGGCTCGCGCTGCTGCTGTTCTCGCTCGGCGGCAACGCCACCTTCGGCATCAATGTCTTCAAGGTGCGCGAAGTGCTGCCGTGCCCGGCGCTGCAGACCGTGCCGCGCGCGCATCCGCTGGTGCGCGGCATCTTCGACTGCCGCGGTACCGTCATGCCGGTGCTGGACCTCGCCGGTGCGCTCGGCCTGACGCACGGTGAGGGCGCCGGCTACGCGGTGGTCACCGAGTTCAACCGGCGCCTGCAGGCCTTCGCGGTGCAGGGGGTCGAGCGCATCCTGCACGTGGACGTCGCGGACGTGCTGCCGCCCGACGACCCGGAGGGCTATCTCACCGCCATGACCCGCTACGGGCAGCGCACCGTGCAGATCGTCGATGTCGAGCGCATCCTCGCCGAGGTCAGCGGCGGTGTCCGGGCCACGGTCGCCGCGCCCGCCGAAGCCGGCAGCGGTTGGCGCGCACTGATCGCGGACGATTCGCAGGTCGCGCGGCGCCAGGTCGAGGACACGCTGCGCGGCATGGGCATCGAATGCGTCAGCGTGCCCGATGGCGAACGCGCGCTGGAATGGTTGCGCGCGCAGGCCGAGCTGGGCGCCCTGGACGACCTGGCGCTGGTGGTATCGGATGTCGAGATGCCGCGGCTGGACGGCTACGCGCTGACATCCGAGATCCGCCACGACCCGGCGCTGCGCGACCTCTACGTGCTGCTGCACACCTCGCTGTCCGGGGTGAGCAACCGCGCAATGGTCGAGCGCGTGGGTGCGGACTGCTTCATCACCAAGTTCAGCCGCGACGAGCTGTCGCGCGCGCTGCGCGCCAGGCTGGACGCGCTCGCCGGCCGCCGCGCGGCCTGAGGCGCTACCGGCCGGGGCGTTCCGGGCGACCGTTCGTCGGCGTCGCCCTCAAGTCGCGGTGGCCGGGAACGCCGGTTGCTCGATGGCGGGTGTATCCGTCACCGAGGGGCCGCCATGTCCCATCCACTGTTCGGCATCCATGACACCGCGCTGCAGCTGCAGGCGCGGCGACTGGAGCTGATCGCGGGCAATCTCGCCAACGCCGACACCGCCGGCTACCGCGCCCGCGATCTCGACTTTCGTCAGGCACTCGAGGCCGCCGCCGCGGGCAGGTCCGGATCGGATGCGAAGACGGTCTACCGCACCGCCGATGCCGCCCTCGACGGCAGCGGTGTGGACGCCGCTGCCGAGCAGGCCGCCTTCGCCGACGCCGCGCTGCGCTACGAGGCCGCGCTGCGCTTCATCGAGGGTCGCGCGTCGTCGATGATGACCGCGATCACCGGCCAGTAGGCGCGCCGATGAGCAGCCTGCGCATCTTCGATATCGCCGCCAGCGCCATGCAGGCGCAGAACACGCGGCTCAATGCCACCGCCAGCAATCTGGCCAATGTCGACAGTGTCGCGAGCTCGGCCGACGCCGCCTATCGGGCGCGCGTGCCGATGTTCCGCGCCGTCATGGACGCGGCCGGGGTTGCCGGCGTCGCGACCACCGAGGTGGCGGATTCCCGCAAGCCGGCCGAGGCGCGCTACGAGCCCGGTCATCCCATGGCCGACGAGCAGGGCTACATCTACGCCCCGGCCATCAACACGGTCGAGGAGATGGCCAACATGATCTCGGCGTCGCGCTCCTACCAGAACGCGGTGGACGTCATGTCGACCTCGCGCGACCTCATGCTGGCCACGCTGCGCCTCGGGAGGTCCTGATGGATATCGGCAGCACCACCACCAACCCCTTCGCCGCGCTCGGCCTCGCCCAGGAGCAGCCCGCGCGCGGCACGCGCGAGCTCGGCCAGGAGGACTTCCTGCGCCTCATGCTCGCGCAGCTGCAGAACCAGAACCCGCTCGAGCCGCAGACCAACGGCGAGTTCCTCAGCCAGATGGCGCAGTTCAGCACCGTCGACGGCGTGCAGCAGCTCAACAGCGGCTTCGGAGATCTCGGCGAGCGCCTGGCCGGCGAGCAGACCCTGTCCGCCGCCGCGCTGCTCGGCCGCGACGTGCTGATCGAGGCCGACACCCGCCATTCCGGCGACGGCTTCTCCGGCGTCGCCGCCCTGGACCGCCCCGCCCAGCGCGTCGAGATCGAGATCACCGACGCCGCCGGCGAGACCGTCCGTCGCCTGAGCTACGACGCGGTCGAGGCCGGCGAGGTTGCCTTCGCCTGGGACGGCCGCAACGCCGCGGGCGAGATGCTGCCGGCCGGTGCCTACACGGTGACGGCGCGCGCGGTCACCGGCGGCGGCACCAGCCAGATCCCCACCCTGATTTCCGCACCGGTGAGCGCCGTCACGCGCAACGGGGCGAACGTGTCCCTCGAGCTCGACGGCATGCCGCCGGCCGCGCTGTCCGATATCCGTCGCATCGCCTGATCACCGGAACCGTCGTTCCAAGGAGAAACCACCATGAGCTTTTCCGTCGCGCTGTCCGGCATCAACGCCGCTTCCGAGAACCTCAGCGTTACCGGCCACAACGTCGCCAACGCCAACACCACCGGCTTCAAGAGCTCGCGCGCCGAGTTCGCCGATGTCTTCGCCAACGCGGGGCAGGGACTGACCGAGCGCGCGGTGGGCAACGGCGTGCGCCTCGCCGGCGTGCGTCAGCAGTTCGGGCAGGGCTCGATCGAGTTCACCAACAACGCCCTCGACCTCGCCATCTCCGGGCAGGGCTTCCTGACCTTCGCCGATGGCCAGGAGCTGACCTACTCGCGCGCCGGCGCGCTGGGCACCGACCGCAACGGCTACGTGGTCAATCCGCAGGGGTCGCGGCTGCAGGTCTTCCCGGCCAGCGGCGCCGACGGCTTCGATACCGGTCAGCTGGCGGACCTGCAGGTGTCCACGGCCGACAATCCGCCGCGTGCCACCAGCGCGATCACCGCGGGTCTCAATCTGCCGGCCTCCTCCGAGGTGCCGGAGACGACGCCCTTCGATCCCGATGACACCAGCAGCTTCAATCACACCACCTCGGTGACCGCCTACGACTCGCTGGGGCAGGCGCGGACGGTGGCGCTGTACTTCTCGCGCACCGCCAACGACGGCGAGTGGGAGCTGCGCACCCGCGTCGAGGGACAGGACGTCGGCGGTCCGCAGACGCTGACCTTCGACAGCGCCGGCCGCATCACCAGCCCGGCCGGCGGCGAGATCACGCTGCCGCCCTTCGCCCCGGGCGGCGGTGCCGACGATCTGGAGCTCTCCCTCGACCTCTCCGATGTCACCCAGTTCGGCGGCGGCTTCTCGGTCAGCGCGCTGAGCCAGGACGGCTTCGCCACCGGCCGCATGACCGGCCTCGAGATCACCCGCGAGGGCATCGTGCAGGCGCGCTTCACCAACGGCCAGGCCACACCGCTCGGTCAGGTCGCGCTGACCAACTTCGCCAATCCCGAGGGGCTGTCCAAGATCGGCGACACCGCCTGGGCCGAGAGCTACAACTCCGGGCCGGCACTGCGCGGCGTTGCCGGTGCCGGCGACCTCGGCACCATCGAGTCCGGTGCGCTCGAAGCCTCCAATGTCGACCTCACCGCCGAGCTGGTGAACATGATCACCGCGCAGCGCACCTTCCAGGCCAACGCGCAGATGATCACGACCTCGGATCAGGTCACCCAGACCATCCTCAACATACGGCGCTGATGGCCCGTTCCGATACCACGTCGCTGCGCCGCATCCCGCGGCGCTAGCGACCTGAGGATCCGCCCATGGACCGCTCGCTCTACATCGCCGCCAACGCCGCCACCCTGGCGCTGCGCGGGCAGGCCGCCAACAGCAACAACCTGGCCAATGCCAGCACGGTCGGCTTCCGCGCCGAGATGCTGGCGTCGGAGGCCATGCCGCTGTCGGAAACCCGACAGTACTCGGTGCTGCGTCCGGTCGGCGTCTCGCACGCCGACGGCCCGGTGCAGCACACCGGCGATCCGCTGCATGTGGCCATGCAGGGCGACCACTATCTCACCGTGCTCGGCCCGGACGGCCAGCCCGCCTACACGCGGGCCGGCGATCTGCGGCTCAACGCCAACGGCCAGCTGGTCACCGGCAGCGGGCATCCGGTCATGGGCGCCAACGGGCCGATCGCGGTGCCGCCGCACGAGCACGTCGCCATCGGCGCCGACGGCACCGTCAGCGTCGTGCCGCAGGGCGCGGCCGACGGGACGATGGTGCAGCTCGACCGCCTCGCGGTGGTGACGGTCGCGCCGGAGGACCTGCAGCGCAGCGAGAACGGACTGCTCGGCGTGCGCGCCGGCGCCGAGGCGCTGCCCGCGGCCGGCAACGTGCTCGCCACCGGCAGCGTCGAGGGCGCCAACGTCAACGCCGCCGAATCGCTGGTACGGATGATCGAGCTGTCGCGGCAGTTCGAGCTCAACGTCAACCTCATGAAGACCATCGACGAGAACGCCGCCGCGGGCTCGCGGCTGGTGCGTCGCGGCTAGGAGATACCATCATGATGAAGGCCCTGTGGGTCGCCAAGACCGGACTCGACGCGCAGAACACGCGCATGTCGGTGGTCTCGAACAACCTCGCCAATGCCAACACCACCGGCTTCAAGCAGGACCGGGCGGTGTTCGAGGATCTGCTCTACCAGACCGTGCGTCAGCCGGGCGGCGCCACCACCCAGCAGAGCGACATGCCCACGGGCATGATGCTCGGCACCGGCGTGCGCGTGGCCGCCACCGAGAAGAACCACGCCCAGGGCAACATGCAGCAGACCGGCAACGCGCTGGACGTTGCGGTCGACGGTCGCGGCTACTTCGAGATCCAGCTCGCCGATGGCAGTATCGCCTACACCCGCGACGGCAGCTTCAAGCTCTCGGCGCAGGGCGAGCTGGTCACCGCGCAGGGCTTCCTGCTGCAGCCGCCGGTGAACATCCCGGAGGGCGCGCAGACCGTCACCATCGCGGCGGACGGCACGGTCTCGGCCAAGATGGCCGATCAGGCCCAGCCGCTGGAAGTCGGCCGCCTGACGCTCACCGACTTCGTCAATCCGGCCGGCCTGCAGCCGCGCGGCGGCAACCTCTACGCCGAGACCGCCGCCAGCGGTCCGCCGCAGCAGGGCACCCCGGGGCTCGACGGGCTGGGCAGCCTGGTGCAGGGCTCGCTGGAGGCCTCCAACGTCAACATCGTCGAGGAACTGGTCTCCATGATCGAGACCCAGCGCGCCTACGAGATGAACTCCAAGGCGGTGAGCGCGGCCGACGAGATGCTGCGCTTCGTCAACCAGCAGCTGTGAGGGGCGGGGACGTGCATCGCACCGGCCTTCTCCTGCTCGCGGCCCTCGCGCTCGGCGGCTGCGCATCGACACCGTCGCCGATCGATACGCCGCCCGAGCCGGTGGTCTATCCCGAGCAGCAGCCCGCGGCCAACGGCAGTCTCTTCCAGCCGGGCGCGCCGATGTCGCTGTTCGCCGACCAGCGCGCGCGCCGGCCCGGCGACGTGCTCACCATCGTGCTGGCCGAGCGCACCCAGGCGCGCACCTCGTCGTCGACCGAGACCAGCAAGAGCAGCGCGCTGGAGCTGCCCAATCCGACCCTGTTCGGGCGCCCGGTCACCAAGGGCGGCGTGCCCATCCTCGAGACGGCCGCGCAGAGCGACAACAGCTTCTCGGGTGCTGGCGCCAGCGAGCAGACCAACGAGCTCGAGGGCTACATCAGCGCCCGCGTCATCGACGTCACGCCCAACGGCCTGCTGCGCGTGCGTGGCGAGAAGCGCCTGCGCATCAACCGCGGCGACGAGACCATCGTGCTGACCGGTCTGGTGCGTCCGCAGGACATCGCCCCCGACAACACCGTGCCGTCGCTGCGCGTCGCCGAGGCCGACATCGCCTACCGCGGCCGCGGCCAGCTCGGCCAGGCCAATCAGCAGGGCTGGCTCGGACGCTTCTTCAATTCGCCGCTGTGGCCCTTCTAGGAGCTGCCGCCATGCCCACCAATCGCGCCTTCCTGCTGTCCCTGCTGCTGCTCGGTCTGCTGGTCGTGGCCTCCGCCGCGCACGCGGACCGGCTCAAGGATCTCGCCGCCGTCGAGGGCGTGCGCGCCAATCAGCTGATCGGCTACGGCCTGGTTGTGGGCCTGGACGGCACCGGCGACCAGACCAGCCAGGCGCGCTTCACGGTGCAGTCGCTGCGCAGCCTGCTGACGCAGCTCGGCGTCACCATCCCGCCGGGCGTCGATCCGCAGCTCAAGAACGTCGCGGCGGTGGCGGTGCACGCCGAGCTGCCGGCCTTCGCCAAGCCGGGCCAGACCATCGACGTCACCGTCAGCTCGCTCGCCAATGCCGGCAGCCTGCGCGGCGGCTCGCTGCTGATGACACCGCTCAAGGGGCCCGACGGCCAGATCTATGCCGTCGCCCAGGGCAGCCTGGTGGTGGGCGGCTTCGGCGTCTCCGGCCGGGACGGGTCGCGGGTGTCGGTGAACGTGCCGTCGGCCGGGCGCATTCCCGGCGGCGCCATCGTCGAGCGCGCGGTTGCCGGCGGCATGGGCGGCGGCGACAGCATCACGCTGAATCTGCACAGCGCCGATTTCACCACTGCATCGCGCATCGTCGAGAGCGTCAACGCGGTCTACGGCGGCGGGACCGCCGAGGCCCTCGATGCGGTATCGGTGCGGGTGCGGGCGCCGCGCGATGCCAGCGCACGCGTCCGCTTCATGGCCGAGCTCGAGAGCATGGAGGTGGATCCCGGCACCTCGGCGGCGCGGGTGGTGGTCAACAGCCGCACCGGCACCATCGTCATCGGTGCCAACGTGCGCGTCTCGCCGGCCGCGGTCGCGCACGGCTCGCTGTCGGTGACCATCTCCGAGGCCTTCGGGGTGTCGCAGCCGGCGCCGTTCGGCGACGGCGAGACCGTGGTGGTGCCGGACAGCCGCGTGCAGGTCGAGCAGGAGGACAGCCGCATGTTCCTGTTCGATCCGGGCGTGACCCTGTCCGACCTGGTGCGCGCGGTCAACGAGGTCGGCGCCGCCCCGGGCGATCTCATCGCCATCCTGGAAGCGCTCAAGCGCGTCGGCGCGCTGCGCGCCGAGCTGGTGGTGATCTGATGATCGGCGCGGCATCGGCCATGGCGGTTCCGGAGGGCGGCGACATCGGCGCGCTCCGCCGGCGCGCGGCCGCCGATCCGGATGCCGCGCTGCCCGAGGTCGCGCGCCGGTTCGAGGCGCTGCTCACCAAGCAGATGCTGTCGGCGATGCGCGCCACCAGCTTCGGCGACGACGGTGCCGGCAAGCATGCCGATACCTGGCGCGGCATGATGGACGGCGAGCTCGCGCAGACCCTGGCCGGCAGCGGCCGCGGGTTGGGTCTCGCCGAAGCGCTGGTGGCGCAGCTGCGCGCCGGTCGGCCTCAAGATGCCGCGGCGCCGGCCGATACCCTGGACATGAACCGTCTCCGCGACCGGATTCCCGCGCTGCGCGCCGTCGAAGCGGCGCCGGCCGGCGATGCCGCCGACCGCGTCCGCAGCTTCGTGGCACGCATCCGGCCGCACGCCGAGGCCGTGGCCGAAGCGCTGGGCGTGCCGGCGCGCGCCGTCATCGCGCACGCCGCGCTCGAGTCGGGCTGGGGGGCGCACGCGCCCGGCGACAACTACTTCGGCATCAAGGCCGACGCGCGCTGGCAGGGCGCGCGGTCGGAGCGCGCCACGCTGGAGCACGACGGCAGCGCGCTGCGCGCCGAGCGCGCCGACTTCCGCGACTACGGCGGTGCCGCGCAGGGCTTCGCGGACTACGCCGCCTTCCTGCGCGGCAACCCGCGCTACGCCGACGCGCTGCGCGCGACCGATGGCGCCGGCTTCCTGCAGGCGGTCGCCGAGGCCGGCTACGCCACCGATCCCGACTACGCCGCCAAGCTGAGCCGCGTGCACGATTCGCCGCTGCTCGACGCCGCGCTCGACAACGGCACATCCGCCGGAGGGCAGAGGCTGTGACCGATCTCCTGCGTGTCGGGCTTTCCGGCCTGCTGGCCTATCAGCGGGCACTGACCACCACGTCGCACAACGTCGCCAACGCCGGCGTCGAGGGGTACAGCCGGCAGCGCGTCGAGCTCTCGGCGCAGGTTGCCGGGTCGCCCTTCGGCGCCGGCGTCACCATCAACGGCGTGCAGCGGCTGGCGGACGTCTACGCCAACAGCCGCCTCGTCGACGACAGCAGCGGTCTCGCCGCGAACAGCCGACTGGCCGACATCGCGGCGCGCGTGGACGGCCTGCTGTCCGATGCCGACACCGGGCTCTCCGGTGCCATCAACGACTTCTTCGCCGCGGCACAGGATGTCGCGGCCGATCCCAACAATCCGTCGGCGCGCGAGGTCCTGCTGGGGCGCGCCGCCAGTCTCGGCGAGCGCACCAACGCCCTGGCGGGTGCCCTCAACCGGCTCGACGGCGAGATCGATCAGCGTGCCGCCGCCAGCGTTTCCGAGGCCAACGGCCTGCTCGAGCGGCTGGGGCGCGTCAACCGCGACATCGCGGCCGGCGCCGGCAACGCCAACGACCTGCTCGACCAGCGCGACCGGCTGACCCGTCAGCTGGCCGGGCACATCGGCATCCGGACCGCGGTCCAGGACGGCGACCAGCTCAACATTTACACCCTGGACGGACACGCCCTGCTGCTCGGACCGGAAGCGCGCAGCCTGGGCCTGCAGCCGGATCCGGCGGACCCCGACCGCCAGCGACTGGTGGTGCAGGGCGCCGGCAGCAACGTGCCGATCGGCGCTCCCGGCGGTGGCGAGCTCGGCGGCCTGCATGCGGCACGCACACAGGTGGTCACGCCCGCGCTCGATGGGCTCGGCGCGCTGGTCGGCGACATCGCGCGCGCGGTCAACGCGGTGCAGGCCGCCGGCACCGACCTCGACGGCCAGCCCGGGGCGGCGCTGTTCGGCCTGGGCACGCTCGGTGCCGGCGCCCACGCCGCCAACAGCGGCGGCGCGGCGCTGTCGGTATCGCTGGCCGACGACGGCGCCATTCCCGAGGGCCGCTTCACGCTGCGCTACAGCGGCGGTGCCTGGCAGATCACCGGCGCCGCGGGCGATGCGCCGACGCTCAGCGGCAGCGGGACCGCGGCCGACCCGCTGCGCATCGGCGCGCTGTCGGTGGTGGTCAACGGCACGCCGGCCGAGGGCGACCGATTCGCGCTGACGCCGGGCGCCGACCTCGCGTCGGGTCTGCGCGTGAACGCGCTCGGCGCCCGCCAGATCGCGGCCGCTGGTGCGCTCTCGCCGACGCTGGGGGGCGGCAATGCCGGCACCCTCACGGTGAGCGGGCTGGAGAGCACCGACCCGGCTGCGTCGGGCGCGCGCACGCCGGCGAGCATCGTCTTCGAGGACGCCACCAGCTATCGCATCGACGGCGGTGCGCTGCAGACCCTGGGCGCCGACGGCATCATAGACGGTGCGGGCTGGCGCCTGACCGTGCAGGGGCAGCCGGTTGCCGGCGACAGTGTGGCGCTGGCGCCGACCGCCGCCGGCAGCGGCGACAACAGCGCCGCGCGCATGCTGGCCGGACTGGCGGGCAGCGCCATCACCGGCAGCGGCGGCACGCCCGCGGGGGCCTACGCCGATCTGGTGGCAGCGGGCGGCGTCGTCAGCAGCCGCGCCGAGGCCGCGCGCGACGGCTTCGCGCGCCTGCAGGCGGCGGACGAGGCCGCACGCGAGGCGACTTCGGGCGTGAATCTCGACGAGGAGGCCGCCAATCTCATCCGCCTGCAGCAGGCCTACCAGGCCGCAGCGCAGGTGGTCAGCACGGCCGATCAGCTCTTCCAGACGCTGCTCGGCGCGGTCCGGGGGTAAGAAGCATGCGCGTCGCATCCAGCACCATCTATCGGCAGGTCGTCGCTGCCATGCAGCAGGCGCAGGGCGAGCTCGCCACGGCACAGCAGCAGCTGTCGTCCGGTCAGCGCATCACGCGTGCCGGCGAGGATCCCTCGGCGTTCTCCAGCGCCAGCCGCATGACGGCCCGCCTGTCGGAGCTGGCCGGATATGGCCGCGCCGGCGACCGCGCCGAGCATCGCCTGTCGATGGCGGAGACCCGCATCGCGCAGGGCGCCGATCTGCTGGGCCGCGTGCGCGAGATCGCGGTGCAGGGCAACAATGCCACGCTGTCCGAGTCCGACCGGGTCGCGCTCGCCGGCGAGGTGGCGCAGATCCGCGAGCAGCTGCTGCAGACCGCCAACGCCACCGACGGCGAGGGGCGCCCGCTGTTCGCCGGCACCGCCGACGGTGCCGCCTTCACGCCCGATGCCGGCGGTGTCGTGCGCTACTCGGGCAATGCCGGCACGCGACTGGTCGCGATCAACGAGGGCAGCACGGTCGCCGACGGCGAGCGCGGCACGGCCGTCTTCGGTGGCGACAGCGCCAATGCCTTCGCGGCCGTGGACGCGGTGGCGGCGGCGCTGGCCGAGCCGGATCCGGTGGCGCGCGCCGACGGTTTTGCCGCGTCGCTGGATGCGCTCGACGCGCGCCTGGAGCAGCTCAATCTCGCGCGTGGCCGGATCGGCGCCCGCCTGTCCGCCATCGACCGCGCCGGTGCGGTACGCGATGCCGAGAACGAGCAGCTCACCGCCGCGCGCTCGGCACTGGTCGATACCGACATCACCCGGGCCGTGACCGACATGGCGCAGGCCGGCAACCGGCTGAGCGCGACCCAGCAGGCCTATCTGCAGGTCCAGCAGCAGAGCCTGTTCGACCTGATCCGCTAGTCGGCCCCGGGCTACCGCCGTGCCGGTCCCGTGCGCACGGCGCGCGAGGGCGGGGCATCGTTCCCCCTGCCCCTGTCCATGCCGCCCCGGGACCCCGCCATGACGTCGTCCATACGTGAGCAGAACGCGGAGCATTCCGCCGCGTCCGCACCCAGCGAAGGCAGCGAGCGCGACCTGCGCTATCGGGCCATCTTCAATTCGGCGCTGCAGTTCATGGGCGTCCTGCATCGCGATGGCTGGGTGCTGGAAGTCAATGATGCGGCACTGACCTTCGCCGGGGTCGAACGCGAGGACGTCATCGGCCGGCTGGCGTGGGATACCCCGTGGTTCGCCGGCAGCGGCGCGGTACGCGAGCGTCTCAGGGATGCCGTGGCGCGCGCCGGCAGCGGCGAGCTGGTGCGCTACGACGAGAGCATCTGCGGCGCCAACAGCGCGCATGCCGAGGTGGATTTCTCGGTCAAGCCGGTGAGCAGCGACGGGACGGCGCAGGGTTGTCTGCTGCTTGCCGAGGGGCGCGATCTCACCGAGATGCGCGTGGCGCGCAGCGCGCTGCGCGAGTCGGAGGAGCGGTTGCGGCTGAGCTTCGATCTCGCCCCCATCGGCAAGGCACTGATCGATCTCGACGGCACCTTCCTCAAGGTCAATGCGGCGCTGAGCGGCATCGTCGGCTACAGCGAGGACGAGCTGCTGCGCACCACCTGGCAGGCGATCTCGCACCCCGACGACATCGCCACCGATCGGGCACTGGTGGAGGAGGCACTCGCCGGCAACCGCGCCAGCTACCGCATCTTCAAGCGCTACCGGCACAAGGGCGGGCGGCTGGTCAGCGTGCAGCTGGACGTCAGTCTGGCGCGCGACCGCGACGGCGTGCCGCTCTACTTCATCGCCCAGATCCAGGACGTGTCGGCGCGCCGCCAGGCCGAGGATGCGCTGTTCGAGGCCAACGAGCTGGCCCAGATCACGCTCGCGGCCATCGGCGACGGCGTGCTGCGCACCGACGCGCGCGGCGTCGTCACCTACGCCAACGATGCCGCCTGCGCGCTGCTCGGGCGCCAGCGTGCCCGCCTGGTCGGCGAGCGCTTCGCCGACTGCGTGGCGCTGGTGGGCGGCGACGATGATGCGCCGCTGGCCGATCCCGTCGGCACGCTGCTGCGCGTGGGCAGCGTGAGCGAGCCGGGACCGTTCCCGCGGTTGCGCACCGACGGCGGCCAGCTGGTCCCGGTGCGCTACACGGTCAAGCCGATGGTCTCCCGCCAGGGCGAGATCCTGGGCAGCGTGTTCGTCATGCAGGATGTCTCCGACGCCAGTCAGCTCAGCGCGCGCTGGGCCTACCAGGCCAATCACGACGAGCTCACCGGCCTGCTCAATCGCCGCGCCTTCGAGGACCTGCTCGGCGACTGCGCGGACAGGCTTGCCGAGGCGGGCCGCATGACACGCCAGCGTCACGCGCTGATCTATTTCGACTTCGACCACTTCAAGATCGTCAACGACAGCTGCGGCCACGCCGCCGGCGACACGCTGCTGATCGAGGTCGCACGCCTGGTGCGCAGCCGGCTGCGCGCCGGCGATCGCTTCGCGCGGCTGGGCGGCGACGAGTTCGGCGCGCTGCTGCCCGACTGCACCGTCGAGGATGCGCATGGGATCGCCGATTCGCTGCTGGAGGCGGTACGCGACTTCGCATTCGACTTCGAGGGGCGCACCTTCCGCGTCACGCTCAGCCTGGGCGTAGCGCCGGTGAGCACCGATGCCGGCGAGACGCTGGCGCGTGCCGATACCGCCTGCTACGTCGCCAAGCGCGCCGGTGGCAATCGCGTGCATGCCTTCGATCCGGGCGATGCCGACATCCGGCGTACCCGTCGCGAGATGGACTGGGCCCAGCGTCTGCAGACCGCATTCGAAGGGCGCGGCGGCAGCTTCACGCTGGAATGCCTGCCGGTGAGCACGCTCAAGGACGGCGGCGTGACCGGGCACGAGGTCCTGCTGCGCTACCGCGATGCCGACGGCGCGCTGGTGCTGCCGCGGACCTTCCTGCCGGCGGCGCGTCGGCTGGGCCTGATGCCGCGCATCGACATGCACGTGCTGCGCGAAGTGCTCGACGCCATCGCGCTCGACATGGCGCCCGAGGGGCCGCTGTGGATCAACCTGTCGGCGCAGTCGGTGGCCGATCCGCTGTTCACCCGCGACTGCCTGAGCCTGCTCGACAGCGCGGCCGCGCCCGCCGGCCGGCTGCATTTCGAGATCGCGGAGCGCGACCTGCCGCAGGGCGCCAGCGCCACCACACCGCTCATCGACGGGCTGCGCTCGCGCGGCTTCGGTGTCTGGCTGGACGATTTCGGCACCGGGGTCGATGCCTTCGAGAAGCTGCGCCAGCTGCAGCCGGACGGCATCAAGATCGACAGCCGGACGGTGGCGCGCCTCGACGACGAGCCGGTCTACCGGCATCTGGTGGACGCGGCCTGCGCGGCCACCACCGAGCTCGGCGGCGCGGTCATCGCCGAGGGTGTCGAGCGGCGCAGCACCGCCGACCTGCTGCGCGCGCGCGGCGTGCTGCTGGCGCAGGGCGACCTGTGCGGCAAGGCGCGCCCCCTGATCGCGGACGAGGAAGGCGAGGGCTAGCCGCTCGTCGGCCGCGCGGTGCCGCTGGCACCGCCGCGGCCCGGCGGGGCCTCAATGGCGGAGGGAAGGGGCCGATACCGGGATCGAAGGCGCCGCTGGCGCCCCACCACTGCCCGGCACGCCGGGCACCGACCCGAGTGCCCTTCCAGGAGTCTTCGCCATGCTTTCGATCAACACCAACGTGATGTCTCTCAACGCCCAGCGCAACATCGCCAGCACGCAGTCGCAGCTGGCGACGTCGATGGAGCGTCTCTCGTCCGGTCTGCGCATCAACAGCGCCAAGGACGACGCCGCCGGTCTCGCCATCTCCGAGCGCTTCACCTCGCAGATCCGCGGCATGAACCAGGCCGTGCGCAACGCCAACGACGGCGTCTCCCTCGCGCAGACCGCCGAGGGTGCCCTGGGCGAGGTCACCAACAACCTGCAGCGCATCCGCGAGCTGGCGGTGCAGTCGTCCAACGCCACCAACTCGGCCACCGACCGCAACGCCCTGCAGGCGGAAGTCTCGCAGCTGCTCTCCGAGATCAACCGCGTCGCCGACCAGACCTCCTTCAACGGCGTGAATCTGCTCGACGGTTCCTTCGCGGGTGCTTCGTTCCAGGTCGGTGCCAACGCGGGTGAAACGATCACGGTGTCGTCGATCGCCGACATCAACACCGCGGCCCTCGGCTCGGTCACCCAGGCCACCGGTGGCGCCCTCTCGGTGGCGGCGTCCAGCCTGACCGGCTTCGGTACCGCCATCTCGGCCGGCGACCTGACCATCAACGGCGTGGATGTCGGTGCCATCTCGGCCGCGTCGAGCGCCTCCGAGCGTGCCGGCCAGCTGGTCAACGCCATCAACGCGGTTTCCCAGCAGACCGACGTCGGCGCGTCCTACGATTCGGCCACCGGCCAGATCACGCTGAACAGCTCGGCCGCCGTGACGGTCGCCGGAGCCGCCAACGACGCCACCATCACCGGCTGGGCCAACGGCGCGGTGGGCGCCGCCGCCACCACCACGGGCATCGACACGCTGACCGTCGGCAACTATGCCGGTGCGCAGACCGCGATCAGCCTGGTGGACAGCGCGCTCGACACCGTGAACACCGCACGCGCCGATCTCGGTGCGCTGCAGAGCCGCTTCGAGTCGGTGGTCGCCAATCTGCAGACGACCTCCGAGAACCTGAGCGCCTCGCGGTCGCGCATCCAGGATGCCGACTTCGCGGCGGAGACGGCCTCGCTGACGCGCGGGCAGATCCTCCAGCAGGCCGGTACCGCGATGCTCGCCCAGGCCAACTCGGCGCCGCAGAACGTGCTCAGCCTGCTGCGGTAATGCGCGATTCGCTCACAAGGCGTGATCCCTTCACGGGGGCCGGCGGAGGTCGGCCCCCGTTTTGCTTGTTGCCGGCCGCGCCGGCACGGAGGGTTGTCCCATGATCGATATTACCTCCCTGGAACGCTATCCCGCGGAAGCGCCGCGTCCGTCCGTGATGACCCCGCCGGCGCCCCCGGCTGCACCGGCTGCGGTGCAACCGGTGGCGCAGGCGATGCCGTCGGAGGCGGTCACCGCGCCGCCGTCGAGCGCCGACGTGCGCTTCGAGGTCGACGACCAGCAGCGCGTCGTCATCCGCATCAGCGACCCCGCCACCGGCGAAGTCGTGCGTCAGATCCCCAGCGAGGTGCTGCTGCGCGTCGCCGACATGATCACCGACGCACGCGGTGGCACGGTGGATGCAGAGGCCTGATCGCGCGTCATCGCACAGTACGGAGGGCCGAACATGCCCATTACATTCGCCGGCATCGGATCCGGCCTGGATCTCGAATCGCTGGTCACCCAGCTGGTCTCGGCCGAACGCGCGGGGCCGACCGCCCGCCTCGACCGGGTGGAAAGCCGCTCGCGGCAGGAATCGACCGCCTTCGACAGCCTGTCCACCAGCATCGCGGCGCTGCGCAGCGCCGCCACCGCGCTGGCCGAGCAGGCCTCGCAGACGCCCAACAAGGCCACCTACGAGGATGATGCACCGTTCACCGTGACCGCCTCCGGCAGCGCCTCGCCGGCGCGCTTCGATGTCGAGGTGGAGACACTGGCACGCGCGCACAAGCTGCGCTCGGCCGCCTTCGACGCCGGCAGCGATGTCGGCACCGGCACGCTGACGCTCGGGGTTGGGGGCGACAGCTTCGACGTCGTCATCGGCGCCGGCGGCGGTACCCCGGCCGCCATCGCCGAGGCCATCAACACCGCTGCCGACAACACCGGCGTGCGCGCGACTGTGGTCAACGGCGCCGCCGGTGCCCAGCTCATCCTGAGCGCCGAGAGCACCGGCGCGGCCAACACGCTGAGCGTCACGGCCACCGGCGGCGATGGCGGCCTCGACGCGCTGCGCTACACCGGCGACGTCGGCACCGATCAGCTCACCGAGGTCGCCGCGGCCGCCGATGCGTCGATCCGCATCGACGGCGTGCAGATCACCAGCGCCGGCAATCGCTTCGACGAGGTCATCGACGGCATCGCCATCGATGTGGCGCGCGCGGAGCCAGGGAGCACGTCCGCCGTGACGGTGGCGCGCGACGATGCGCCGCTCGCCGATGCGGTCGCCGCTTTCGTCAAGGCCTACAACAGCAGCCGCGACACCGTAGAGCAGGTCACCGCCTTCAACGCCGACAGCGGCTTCGCGGGCGCGCTGCAGGGCGACGCGGCGGCGCGCGGCGTCGACAACGCCATGCGCGACCTGCTGCGCGTGCAGGGCGGCGAGGGCGCCGGCACCCGCGTGCTTTCGCAGCTCGGCATCGAGGGCGACGCCGAGGGCCGCCTGAGCTTCGATCGCGCCGCCTTCGATGCGGCCATTGCCGACGATACCGAGGGCGTCGCCGCGCTGCTCGGCAGCGCCGGCCTCGGCGGTCGCGCGGACAGCCGTCTCGCCGGCTATCTCGGCGACGATGGCCTGTTCGCCTCGCGCACCGAGGCCATCGATCGGCGTCTCGATCGCGTGGCCGATGATCGCGAGGCCCTCGACCGGCGCATCGAGCAGATCGAGTCGCGTCTGCGCAGCCAGTTCGCCGCGCTCGACACGCTCATGGCGCAGCTCCAGCAGGACAGCAACTTCCTGGCCCAGCAGCTCGGCGTGACGAGCGGCTGATCGCGGCCTTCAAGTTCACGCCGGAACGGCCGATAACAGGGCAAGCACCCAACACGAGAATCGCCATGCCTGTCGCCTATGCCCGTGCCGTCGACCACTACGGACAGTCCGGTCCGCTCGCCGCGGCTGCCGAGCAGTCGCCGCATCAGCTCATCGAATGCCTGCTGGCCGGTGCGCTGGCGCGCATCGCAGCCGCACGCCAGGCACTCGCCGGCGGCGATGACGCTGCGCGCCGCCGGGCATCGTCGCGCGTCGTGGAGATCGTCGGCTATCTCGACGGCATTCTGGATGAACAGGCGGGCGGCGAGGTTGCCCGCGGTCTGCGCGGACTCTACGAATACTGCGTGCTCCGCCTCTTCGAGGCCAATCTGCATCGCGACGATGCGGCCTATGCCGAGGTCGCGGAACTGCTCGGCGAGATCAAGCGGGCCTGGGATGCGATTCCGGCAGGTTCGCGTCAGGGGGTCGCGGCATGAGCGCGCCGACCGCCATCGGCAACGGTACCGCCACAGGCGTCGCCATCGCACCGCCGCACGAGCGCATCGGCCAGGCGCTGGTCGCCGGTGATTTCGCCGCTGCGCTGGCGGTGGCCGAGGCGGCCGGCGCCGAGCTGCGCGAGCGCCAGGCGCGCGGCACGCTGCCGCCGCCCGACGAGCTGCGCCAGTGGCACGACGCCTATCAGGGCCTGCTGGGCCACGTGCAGGCGCTGCGCGAGGATGCACGCCGCGAGCTCTCCCGGCTGCACGGCCGCCGCAACGCCGTGCGTGCCTACGCCCATGGCTGAGACCGGCGCAGGGCTGTCGGCGACGGCGCGCATGCCGCTGCTCTGGCAGCCGCGCCTCGACGACGCGCCGACGCCCTTCGTCGCGCTGCTGCGACGGCTGATCGACATCGGCGGCCTCGGCGGCGTGCAGGAAATCGACGAAGGGGAGGGGGAGAGCGGCGTTTCATCCGAATCCGTGCGCCGTCTGCACACCAAGCTCGATCTGCTGCTCTGGATGGGCGCCGAACTGCTCGCCATTCATCGGCCGCTACCACCCAGCAGAGCGGTGAGGTTGCTGCCCGATCGTCTGCTCCTGGAAGCCGACGGTAGCGAAGAGCGGGATGAACGGCAGTGGCTGCTGCTCTACTGCCTGGACGGACTGCCCATGCCGCTGCCACTGCCGGTGCGCGTGCAGCGCGACGGCAGCGACTGGGTGTGTCTGCTCGATGCGCCCGACGAGGCGACCGCCGAGCTCTACAGTCAGTTGCTGTTCCGCCTGCATCGCCGCGAGATCGCCGCTCGTCGAGCGGGGTGACGGCGGCGCCCGTCCAGCCGCTACCATCGGGCTCCCGGCCGTCCGGCCGCCCGCACGGAGTTCCCCGCCATCCGCGTCGCCGTTCTCTTCCCCCACCGCGCGGTCGGCGAGCTGTTCGCCGCCGGTCTCCGGGCGCAGCGCGGGGTCTACAAGGTGGATGTGCTGCCGACCGATAGCCGGCTTACCCGCGCTCTGCGCGAGAGCGGCGCGCGCGTGTTCGTGGTGGACGGAACGGCGCTCGGCGCCGGTGTGCTGGGCGAGCGGCTCGGTCGCATCCGGGCGGCGCATGCCTCGGCCCCCATCTTGCTGCTGAGCAGCGCCGACCGCGAGGCCCTGCGCGCGGCCCTGAACCAGGGCGTGACCGGTGTGCTGGCACCGGACAGCGATGCCGAGACCTGCGTCAAGGCGCTGCAGCAGCTGTCGCAGGGCCATTCCTGGCTGCCCGCGGAGCTGGTGGGCGATCTTCTCAACGGCCGCGTGCCCGGCGCCACCGGCTCGCTGCTCGACCGGCTGTCGCCGCGCCAGCGGCAGGTCATGGATCTGCTCGGCAACGGCATGACGACGCGCCAGATCGCCGACCTGCTCGGCATCGGCGTGAAGACCGTGGAGACCCACCGGGCACGCCTCATGCAGCAGCTGGGCGCCCGCAGTGCGCACGAGCTGCTCGTGCTGGCGGTTCAGGGGCGGCAGGCCGCAGGCTACTGAGCGCGTACGGCATTCGTAGTACATAACCTTACGCATGTAAGTCTATCTCTTGTAGGAGCTGAACGGTTCCTGGCCAATGATGGCAGCGCGACGACGGAAAACCGTCGCGCCGGAACCGCCGGAAATCCGGAGCCCGGTCCGGCCGAGAATCAGCGAACAGGAGAGCACGATGCGAGTCGATACCCGCGCCCATCAGGCGACCCGTACCACGGTGACGCCGCAGCTTGCCCAGCAGATCCGCCTGCTCGGGCTGACGTCGGAGGATCTCGAGGTCGAGGTCGGGCAGTGGCTCGCCAGCAACGTCATGCTGGAGGTCGATGCCGACGACGCCGACGACGGCGAAGTCGCGGACGACACCGGCAACGAGGATGCCGCCGGCGATCTCGCGCTCGATTCCAACTGGGACGACAGCTTCACGCCCATGTCGGGTGGCGCCGAGCGCTTCGACAGCGCGCTGCCGGTGGCGGCCCCGGAACCGGACGGTGTGGTCGAGCGCCTGATGCGCGACCTGCCCGTGGAGTGCAGCAGCGCGCGCGAGCTGCACGCCGCGTTCGCGGTCCTCGGCGCGATCGACGAGCGCGGCTGGCTGGAAGGCGATCTCAACGAGCTCGCCTGCAGCCAGGGACTGCCCACCGGCGCGCTCATCGCCGCGCTTGCGCTCATCCGCAAGCTGGCGCCGGCCGGATTCGGAGCGCGCGACCTCGACGAGTGCCTGCGCCTCCAGCTCGACGCCATGCCCGACAGCGCCATGGTGCGCAACGCCCGCGCGCTGATCGCGGTCGGCCTGGAGCGCCTCGCCGGTCGCGAGCTGCTCGCGGTGCAGCGCAAGCTCCGGCTCGACGACGCGGCCTTCTCCGAGGCGCTGAACTGTCTGCGCCGGCTCGATCCGCACCCGGGGCGTTCCGCCGCGACCGGTGCGCCGGTCCTGCCGGACGTGGTGGTGGCGCGGGTGGACGGTCGCTGGACCGTGACGCTCTCCGAGTTCGCGACCCCCAGGCTGCGCATCAATCCCGGCTATGCCAGCGTGGTCGAAAGCGGCGCGCCGGGCAGCGCCGGCCTGCGCGATCAGCTGCAGGAGGCCCGCTGGCTGCTGCGCGGTCTCGAGCAGCGCGCCGACACCCTGCTCAAGGTGGCGCACGCCATCTTCCGCCGGCAGTTCGCCTTCCTCGCCGGTGGCGACGAGGTGCTGGCGCCGATGATGCTGCGCGAGATCGCCGGCGAGGTGGGCGTGCACGAATCGACCGTCTCGCGCGTCACCCGCGGCAAGTACGTGGCGACGCCGCGCGGCATCTACGAGCTCAAGCACTTCTTCGGCGCCGGCTTCGGCGCCGACTGTGGGGCCTCCAACACCGCGGCGCGTGCGCTGGTCCGGCGCTTCATCGCCGGCGAGCGCCCCGATGCGCCGCTCGACGATGCCGCGGTGGCCGAGCGCCTGGCGGAGCGCGGCATCCGCATCGCCCGCCGCACGGTGGCCAAGTACCGCGAATCGCTCGGCATCCCGCCGGCGCGCATGCGCGCCGCGGCTCAGCCCCTCGCCCTGTCGGCCTGATCGGTCGCGTTCCACCGGGAGCCATTCGCATGGTCTATGACACCGTCCTCACGCTCGAGCCGCCGGTCGCCGCCACCGTTCCCGCCGCCCGGGAGACGCCGCGCGCCGTCGAACCCGAGACCGGGCGCGTTCCGGGCAGTCGCCTGGTCGGCGACAGCGCGCCGATGCGGCGCGTGCGCGCCCTCATCGCCCAGGTCGCGGGCTTCGACACCAACGTGCTGATCACCGGCGAGTCCGGCACCGGCAAGGAGCTGGTGGCGCGCGCCATCCACGACGCCTCCGAGCGCGCCGGCCGGCCCTTCGTCGCCATCAACTGCGGCGCCATTCCGGCCGAGCTCCTCGAGTCCGAGCTCTTCGGCCACGAGCGCGGTGCCTTCACCGGCGCCATCGCGGCGCGCAAGGGGCGCTTCGAGCTCGCCGAGGGCGGCACCATCTTCCTCGACGAGATCGGCGACATGCCGCTGCCCATGCAGGTGAAGCTGCTGCGCGTGCTGCAGGAGCGCAGCTTCGAGCGCGTCGGCGGCACCCAGACCCTGCGCTGCGACGTGCGCATCGTCGCCGCCACCCACCGCGATCTGGAGACGCGCATCGCCGACGGCAGCTTCCGTGAGGATCTGTACTACCGGCTCGCGGTCTTTCCCATCGAGCTGCCGGCACTGCGTGCGCGCAGCGAGGATCTCCCGGCGCTGATCGATGCGCTGTGCGCGCGGACGCCCACCGCCTCCGGGAAGCCGCTGCGTCCGGCGCCCGCCGTGCTGGAAGCGCTGTCGCACTACCACTGGCCGGGCAACGTGCGCGAGCTGGCGAACCTGATCGAACGCCTGGCGGTGCTCTGCATCGACGACACGGTCGGTGTCGACGACCTGCCGCCGCGCTATCGCGCCGATCTCAATCCCGACACGGCAGCGCCGTCGCCGGTGCGGGCGCGTCCCGACACCGAGGCATCGCTGCCCCGCGAGGGCCTCGACCTGCGCGACCATCTCGCGCGCATCGAGGCCGGTCTCATCCGCGAGGCGCTGGCGCGCAGCGAGGGGGTCGTCACCCATGCCGCGCAGCTGCTGCGCGTGTCGCGCACCACCCTGATCGAGAAGCTGCGCAAGCACGACATCGCGCCGGACGGCGCCTCCGCGCCGGCGAACGGCTGATGCCGGGGCACGCGCCTTGCCCGATGTTCCGGGGGATGAAGCACGGAGATCGCCGCCATGGATGAGATGGGGATCAATCGCGTACTGAGCGAGATGCGTGCGCTGCAGGCGCGCTCGACGCTGCCCGCCGCCGCGCCGACCCCCGCCGCCGGCGCCGAGGCGCCGCAGCGCAGCGGCTTCGTCGATGCCATGCGCGACGCCGTGCGCGGGGTCAACGACCGCCAGGCCGACGCCGCGCGCGCGGCCGACGATTTCCAGCTGGGGCGGGGCGATCTCGCCACCACCATGCTGAAGATGCAGGAGTCCGGCGTGGCCTTCCGCGCCGCCGTGGAGGTGCGCAACCGGGCGGTGGCGGCCTACCAGGACATCATGAACATGCCGCTGTAGGGGCCCGACGATGGCGCAATCCCCGTTCCAGATCGTTCAGCAGGTCCCGGCGCTCAAGCCCGTGCTGCTGCTCGCCGGTCTCGCGCTCGCGGTCGCCGCGGGCATCAGCGTGTACATGTGGTCGCGCGGCGCCGACTGGACGCCGGTGGCCACCGGCCTCGAGCTGCGCGACTCCGCCGAGATCGTGCGCAGCCTGGAGGCCGTCGGCATTCCGGCCCGCACTGCCGACAACGGCGACGCGGTATCGGTACCCCGGACGCAGCTCCACGCCGCGCGCATGCAGCTCGCCGGCAACGACGCGCTGGGCCCGGACAACGGCTTCGCGATGCTGTCCGAGTCGCCCGGCTTCGGGGTCAGCCAGTTCATGGAATCGGCGCGCTACCAGTACGCGCTGGAGACCGAGCTCGGGCGCACCATCGCCAGTCTGTCGCCGGTGCGCAGCGCGCGCGTGCATCTGGCGGTGGCGCGCGAGTCCGCCTTCGTGCGCGACGCCAGCCGCGCCAGCGCCTCGGTGGTGGTCGACCTGCGCCCCGGGCGCAGCCTCGACGCCGCCCAGGCGCAGGCCATCGTCAATCTGGTCGCCGCCAGCGTGCCGCAGATGGACCCGTCCGCCGTCACGGTGGTGGACAGCGCCGGCAACCTGCTCTCCGATCCCGACGGCGAGGGGAGCGTGATCGCCGCCTCGCGCCAGCAGTTCGATCTCGCCCGTCAGACCGAGGCACTGCTGGCCTCCCGCATCATCGGCCTGGCCGAGGCCCTGGTGGGCGAGGGGCGTGTGCGCGCCCAGGTCACCGTCGAGCACGACGTCGAGACCCGTCAGCTCGCCAGCGAGCGCGTGCAGGCCGACCCCGCCGCCATCACCAGCGAGCAGCTGCGCGAGGAGCGCGGCGGCGAGCCCGCCGGCGCCGCAGCGGGCGCGGCCGCCAACATGCCGGGCAACCCCGACGGTGCCGCACCGGCACCCGCGCCCGCGGCGGATCCCGATGCGCCGCCGAGTCTGCGCGAAGTGTCGCGCGAGTACGCGGTGGGGCGCGAGTACAGCATGACCGAGCAGCCCGCCGGCGCGCTCAAGCGCGTCTCGGCGGCGGTGCTGGTCGACCATGTCCGGGTCACCGCTGCCGATGGCACCGTCAGCACGCGGCCCCTGGAGCCGGCCGAGATGCAGCAGCTGCGGCAGCTCGTCGAGGGCGCGATCGGCTTCGACGCCCAGCGCGGCGATCGCCTGAGCATCGAGCATGCCCGCTTCGCCGATGCCGTCGTGCCGGCGGCGCCCGAGGCGGCGCCGATCTGGGAGCGCTATCTCGACGATGGCTGGGGCACCATGCTCGCGCGCAACTTCGGCGGCGTGCTGGTGCTGCTGGTACTCATCTTCGCGGTGCTGCGCCCGACCCTGCGCGCCCTGCTGCAGCCGGTGACCGTGCAGGCGGTCGACGAGCCCGAGACCTATCCCCGGCTCGCCGGTACGGTGGCGCCCGACGAAGGCGACGACGCGCCCGAGCCCGAGATGCGGGAGGCGCCCTACGAGCGCCAGCTCCAGGTCGCCCGTACCGTGGTGCAGACCGATCCCAAGCGGGTCGCCCAGCTGATGCGGACCTGGGTGGGCAGCGATGGTTGAGGCCCTCATGGAACGGCCGGCCGCCGGCATCGGCGACGGCACCCACCGCGCCGCGGTGCTTCTGCTGTCGCTGGGCGAGGCCGAGGCCGCCGAGGTGCTCAAGCACATGAGCGCGCGCGAGGTGCAGAAGCTCGGCGCGGCCATGGCGCGCATGGGGCCGGTGACCACCGAGCAGGCGCAGCAGGTCATCTCCAGCTTCGTCGCCGAGCTCGACGGCCAGACCTCGCTGGGCGTCGGGGCCGACGAATACGTGCGTCGCGTGCTGGCCAATGCGCTCGGCGAGGACAAGGCCGGCCGGCTCATCGACCGCATCCTGGTGGGCAGCCAGACCAAGGGCCTGGATGCGCTCAAGTGGATGGACGCGCGCGCCATCTCCGATCTGGTGCGCAACGAGCACCCGCAGATCGTCGCCATCGTGCTGGCCTATCTCGAACCCGACCAGGCCGCGGAAGTGCTGGGACTGCTGTCCGAGCGCACGCGCGCCGATGTGGTCATGCGCATCGCCACGCTCGAGGGCATTCCGCCCAACGCGCTCAACGAGCTCGACGAGATCATGGAGCGGCAGTTCTCCGGCAACAACAACCTGAAGTCGTCCAGCGTCGGCGGCGTCAAGGTCGCCGCCAGCATCCTCAACTTCCTCGATTCGAGCACCGAGACCCAGCTCATCGAGGCGGTGCGCGACATGGACGCGACGCTCTCCGAGCGCATCGAGGACCTCATGTTCGTGTTCGACGACCTCGCCACGCTCGACGACCGCAGCATCCAGCGCCTCCTGCGCGAGGTCCCCGGCGACAAGCTGCCGGTGGCGCTCAAGGGGGCCGATGCCCGCGTGCGCGAGAAGATCACCGCCAACATCTCCAAGCGCGCCGCCGAGATGCTGCTCGAGGACCTGGAGGCGCGCGGGCCGGTGAAGGTATCCGACGTCGAGGCCGCGCAGAAGGAGATCCTGGCGCTGGCGCGTCAGCTTTCCGACGACGGCGAGCTGACGCTGGGCAGCAAGGGCGGGGCGGACGAATATGTCTGAGGCCGCCCGTCGCGTCGCGCTGCCGGACTTCGGATCCGGAAGCCGGCCGCCCACCACGGCCGAGCTGGAGAGCGTGCAGGCGCGCGCCTACAGCGAGGGCTGGGAGAAGGGCCACGCCGACGGTTTCGCCGCCGGCATGCAGGATGTGAAGGCCGCCGCCGAGCGCCTGGAGGCGCTGACCGCGGCGCTCGCGAGCCCGCTGGCGGCGGCGGACGACGCCGTCGTCGAGCAGCTGCGCGATCTCGCATTGCGCATCGGCGCGCGACTGGCCCGGCACACGCTGGCGGTCGACCCCGACGCGGTGCTGGGGCTGGTGCGCGACGCGCTGGAGGCGCTGGTCGAGGGCGAGGGCGCGGCGCATGTCGCGCTGCACCCGCAGGATCGCGCCGGGCTGCCCGAGGATGTCGCGCTGCCGGCAACGGTGCAGTGGCACGACGACCCCGATCTGCCGCGCGGCGACGTCCGCGTCTGGCGCGGTGCCGCCGGGGTCGATGCCGGTCTCGACGCCCGCCTCGACACGCTGGCGCGCCAGTGGCTGGATGCCGATCAGGAGATGGAGGCGTGAACGCGGTACGTGCGGAGCGGCTGCGCGGACGTCTCGAAGCGATCGCCGGCACCGTGCCGCCCGAGCCCGGCTTCGTGCGCAGCGGCCGCCTGCGCCGCGCAGTCGGCCTGACGCTGGAGGCCGAGGGCTGCAGCGCGCCGCTGGGGTCGCGGGTGCGCATCGCGGTCGCCGACGGGCGCGACATCGCCGCCGAGGTGGTGGGTTTCGCGCACGGGCGCACGCTGCTCATGCCGCTGGACAACCCGGTCGGACTGCTGCCGGAGGCCGCGGTGGCCCAGCGGGCCGGCGGCGCCGTGGCGCGCATCGGTCCCGACTGGCTCGGGCGCGTGGTCGACGCCAACGGGCGCGCCCTCGACGGCCGCGCCGATCCGCGCGGCACGCGGCCCGCCGATGCCGCCCCGGCGCCGATCAATCCGCTCGCGCGTCGTGCCATCACCACGCCGCTCGACGTCGGCGTGCGCGCGGTCAACGGCGTGCTGACGCTCGGCCGCGGCCAGCGCGTCGGACTCTTCGCGGGCAGCGGCGTCGGCAAGTCGACGCTGCTCGGCATGATGACGCGCAACACCACCGCCGATGTGGTCGTCGTCGGGCTCATCGGCGAGCGCGGTCGCGAGGTCGGCGATTTCGTGCACGACACCCTGGGCGCCGAGGGCATGACCCGCGCCTGCGTCGTCGCGGCGCCCGCCGATGCGCCGCCGCTGGCGCGGCTGCGCGGTGCCTGGCTGGCGACGGCGGTGGCGGAGTACTTCCGCGATCAGGGGCGGTCGGTGCTGCTGCTCATGGACTCGCTGACCCGCTTCGCTCACGCCGGCCGCGAGATCGGTCTCGCCACCGGCGAGGCGCCCGCCACGCGCGGCTATCCGCCGTCGGCGCTGGCGCGCCTTCCGCAGCTGGTCGAGCGTGCCGGCAACGGTGACGGCACCGGCAGCATCACCGCCATCTACACCGTGCTGGTCGACGGCGACGATCTGCAGGACCCGGTCGCCGACGCCGCGCGCGCCGTCCTCGACGGCCACATCGTGCTGTCGCGCGGCATCGCGGAGTCGGGACGGTTTCCCGCCATCGACGTCGAGGCATCGGTCTCGCGCGTTGCCGATGCGGTCACCGATCAGCCGCAGCAGCACGCCGCGCGTCGGTTGCGGCGCCTGCTGGCCGCGCACAGCCGCCACCGTGACCTCATCACCATCGGTGCCTACAAGCAGGGCACCGATGCCGATACCGACGAAGCGCTGGCGCGCTGGTCGCGCATCGAGGCCTTCCTGCGGCAGGACCGCGGCGAAGTGGCCGACATGGCGGCATCGCAGCAGGCGCTGGAGGCCATCTTTCAGGAGCAGCAGACGTGACCGGAACCCGTCCCCTCGATGCCGTCGCCCGTGTCCGCCGCGTCCACGAGGATGCCGCCGCCCGCGAGCTCGCCGCCGCGCAGGAGCGCGCCCGCGCCGAATCCGCGCGGGCCAGCGAGCTGCTCGGCTATCTGCACGAATACGAAGCCGCGCCGGTGCGCGCGTCGGCGCAGTGGCTGGCCAACCGGACCGTGTTCCTCGGGCGGCTCCAGGAGGCGGTGCGCGCGCAGGCAGCCCGCCTGCAGCAGGCAGAGGCGGCGGTCGAGGCCTGCCGCACGCGCTACATGCTGGCGCGCCAGGATCGCGACGTGCTCGACCGGCTGCAGGCCGGCTATCAGCGCGCCGCGGACCACGAGGCCCGCCGCCGTGCGCAGGACGCGCTCGATGACTGGGCCGGCAGTCGTTGCCGGGCGAGTGCATGACGCCGGCGGTCGGCGCGGCACCGCCGGCGCCGCCGCCGGCGGGACCTCCGCGGCGAGCGGCGAGCGATGACGGCGCGCCCTTCGCGCGCCTGATGGCCGACAGCGCCGGTGATGCGGCGCCGGCGTCCGCGACGCGGCGACCGGCAAGCGAAGCGGATGGCGAGTCGACTCAAGCACATGTCGCCGAAGCGGCGGCCGGCACCGCTGCCGAGCGGCCGGAGCCGAGGACCACCGAAGGGGCCGGCAGGGCACCGGCGGCGTTGTCCGCCGAAGGCGACGGTGCCGTACCGCCGGGCGGCCGGCCCGAAGCCGATGCGCCCGCGGCAGCGGCGGCCACGGCCGTACCGCCTCCGCCGGCCGCGGAAGCGCCGGTGCGCGCGGAACGCGCACCCCCGGCTTCGGCGGACGTCGGCGACGGTGCCGCTACGGCCGCGCGCGTCCGCCCCCCCGATGCCGGAGGCCGGACCGTCGATCGCGCCGGCATCGATGCGCAGGCGTCCGGGCCGCGACCGCCCGCCGACGAGGGTGCACGCGCTGCCGTTGCGCCGCGCACCGAAGCGGCCGCGGCCGCACCCGCACACCCGCAGGCCGACGGGCCGCGTGCCGCGCCATCGCCGACCGAGCCGCTGCCGCGCGCGCTGCGCGAGGCGGTCATGCGCGCGATGCGCGGCGAGGGCGGTACGAGCCCGGCGGGTGCCACGTCCGCACCGGGCGTCGGTGCTGAGGCCTCGGCGCCGGCGGCGGTGCCTGCCGCCGCGCCCTCGCCGGTCGGACAGGCACCGCAGGTGTCTCCGCCGATGGCGGCGCCGGCGCTGCCGACGACCACCGCGGCGCCGCAGCAGCTTGCCGAGGCGGCCGCGCGCGTCATGGTGGAGGCGGCCACCGAGGGCCGCTGGCAGGCGAGTCTGCGGCTCGATCCGCCCGAGCTCGGGCGCCTGGACATCCAGCTGGGGCGGAGCGAGCAGGGTGCGCTGAGCGCGCATTTCGTGGCCGCCACCGCCGGCGCGCGCGCGGCCCTCGAGCAGGCGATGCCGCTCCTGCAGCAGCAGCTCGCCGGGCAGGGCCTGCAGCTCGGCGACGCGTCGGTTTCCCAGCAGCACACCGGCGGCGGCGCGTCGACGGGCGGGCAGCGGGACGCCGCCGGGCACGGCGCGGGCGGACCCGACGACAGCGGCGAGCCACCGTCCGTCCCCATCACCGCCTCCGCTCTTCGGGCGCGCGGCCTGTTCGAGGGCTGGGCCTGAGGCGGTGGCGCCGCGCTTGCAGCACGGATCGCGGAGGCGGGCACGACGCGTCCGCGCACCGGAATCGAGAACCATGGCCGAGGCAGCAGCTCAGGATGACAGCAGGAAGGGCGGCGGGATGATGCGCACGCTGATCGTGGGGCTGCTGATGGCAGCGCTCGGCGGTGGCGGTGGCTGGTACTACCTGACGCAGGTGGCCGCGCATGCCGAGACCGACGAACCGGCGGCACCCAGGCTGGCGGAGCCGATCTACTGGCCCTTCGAGCCGGCCTTCGTGGTGAATCTGCCGGACGGCGCCTACATGCGCTACCTGAAGATCGATGTGGCCCTGATGACGCGTGATTCGGCCGTTCCGGGGGCGCTCGAGAAGCACGCGCCGCTGCTGCGCAACGAGCTGCTCATGCTGATGTCGACCGCCGACTACCAGAACCTCCTCACGCGCGACGGCAAGGAAGCCCTGCGCGCGCAGTCGCTGGATGCGATCAATGCCCGCCTCGCCGAGCTCGAGGTGGCCGAGAGCGCCGTCGAGGCGATCTACTTCACCAACTTCGTCATGCAATGAGCGGCAACGACCTTCTCTCCCAGGACGAGATCGACGCGCTGCTCGGCGGCGTCGATTCCGGCGCGGTCAGCACCGACGAGGACGATCCGCTCGCCGGCGAGGCGCGTCCCTATGACCTGGCGGCGCAGGACCGCATCATCCGCGGCCGCCTGCCGACGCTGGAGATGATCAACGAGCGCTTCGCGCGCTACTTCCGCATCGGCCTGTTCAACATGCTGCGGCGCTCGCCGGAGATCTCCATCCGCGGCGTCGAGATGGTGAAGTTCTCCGACTACGTGCACTCGCTGTTCGTGCCCACCAGCCTCAATCTGGTGAAGATCAAGCCGCTGCGCGGCACCGGCCTGTTCGTCTTCGAGCCCAAGCTGGTGGTGACCGCGGTCGATACCTTCTTCGGCGGCGCCGGGCGCTATCCGGTGAAGATCGAGGGGCGCGAGTTCACGCCGGTGGAATCGCGCGTCATCCAGCTCATGCTGCGCCAGGCCTTCCACGACATGCACGAGGCGTGGGCGCCCGTCATGAACCTGGACTTCGAGCACAGCGGTTCGGAGGTGAACCCGCACTTCGCGACCATCGTCTCGCCCAGCGAGCTGGTCGTGGTCTCGAAGTTCCACGTCGAGCTGGAGGGCGGTTCGGGCGACATCCACGTGACGCTGCCCTACGCCATGGTGGAGCCGATCAAGGATCTGCTCGACGCCGGCCTGCAGTCCGATCGCGACGATCGCGACGACCGCTGGGCGGCAGCGCTCAAGAGCCGCATGCAGGACGCCGAGGTCGAGCTGTGCACGGTGCTCGACACGCCCCAGCTCAGCCTGCGCCGCGTCATGCAGCTCAAGGCGGGCGACGTCATCCCGCTGGACTGGCAGGACGCCGTCGAGCTCACCGTCGAGGACCTGCCGGTATTCCGCGGCCGTCTCGGCACCGCCAACGGCAACCATGCCGTCCAGATCACCGAATTCGCGCGCCGCGAGGGCGGCGCGTCCGCGCTCGGCTGAGCCGGCGCCCCATCCATTCGCACGCACCGGGCCCCATCATGAGCGAAACCGCCTACAGCGACACCGAGACCGAAGCGCCGGCCAAGAGCGCGTCCGCATCCGGCGAGGCGCGTCCCGCGCAGTTCGAGGATCTGCAGCAGGACAAGCCGGCCGACGGCGCGCAGCCCGACGTCAACCTGGACGTCATCCTCGACGTCGGCGTCTCGCTGTCGATGGAGGTCGGCCGCGTGCGCATCCCGATCCGCAATCTGCTCCAGCTTTCGCAGGGCTCGGTGGTCGAGCTCGACCGCCTCGCCGGCGAACCGCTGGACGTGTTCGTCAACGGCACCCTCATCGCCCACGGCGAAGTGGTGATGGTCAACGACAAGTTCGGCGTTCGCCTGACCGATGTGGTCAGCCCGGCCGAGCGCATCCGCAAGCTGCGCTAGTCGCGATGGAAGCGGCCTCGCTCACCGACGGCACTGCCGCCGCCGCGCTGCGCGCCTTCGTTGCGCTGCTGGTGGTGGTGGCGTTGATCCTGGCCACGGCCTGGGGCGTGCGTCGCCTGCGTGGCGGTTTCGTGCCCGCAGCCGGCTGGTTCCGGGTGCGGGCCGCGCATGCGCTCGGACCGCGCGATCGCGTCATGCTGGTCGATGCCGCCGGCGCCCACCTGCTGCTGTCGGTGGGGCAGAACGGCGTGCGCGTGCTGCACCGCTACGACGATGCACCGGAATTGCCGGAGGCGCAGGCGGCGATGCCCTTCGCCGAACGGCTGGCGCGCATGCGCCGGGGTGGCGAATGACGCGCGCGCTGTTGCCGCTGCTGGCGTTCGCCGGTCTCCTGCTGGCCGGCCCCGCCGTCGCACAGGAGACGGGACTGCCGGCGCTCACCATGACCACCGGCGAGGACGGCAACCAGACCTGGAGCCTGAGCTTCCAGGTGCTGGTGGCGATGACGCTGGTGACGCTGCTGCCGGCGCTGCTGCTGTCGATGACCGGCTTCGTGCGCATCATCGTGGTGCTCGGTCTGCTGCGTCAGGCGCTGGGCACCGGTCAGACGCCGTCGAATCCGATCCTGCTCGGCCTGGCGCTGCTGCTCACCGCCTTCATCATGCAGCCCACCGCCAGTGCGGTATGGGAACAGGCCGCCGAGCCCTACACCGAGGAGCAGCTCGACTTCGGCGAGGCGCTCACCGCCGCCCAGCAGCCCATCCGCACCTTCATGCTGCAGCAGACGCGACAGGCCGACCTCGCCACCTTCGCCCGCCTGGCCGGGGACGAGCCCTATGACGGTGCCGATGCGGTGCCGTTCACGGTGCTGGCCGCGGCCTTCGTCACCAGCGAGCTGAAGACCGCCTTCCAGATCGGCTTCCTGCTGTTCATCCCCTTCGTGATCATCGATCTGGTGGTGGCCAGCGTGCTGATGTCGCTGGGCATGATGATGCTGTCGCCGATGCTGATCAGCCTTCCGTTCAAGCTCATGCTCTTCGTGCTGGTAGACGGCTGGACGCTGGTCATCGGTGCGCTCGCCGGGAGCTTCGCGTGACGCCCGAGGCGGTCCTGTCCATCGGCCGCGGCGCCCTGGAGGTGGTGGTGCTGCTGGCCGCTCCGATGCTCGGTGTCGCGCTGCTGGTGGGCCTGGTGATCGGCGTCTTCCAGGCCGCCACCCAGATCAACGAGATGACGCTGAGCTTCATCCCCAAGCTGCTCGCGGTGGCGGCCGCGCTGCTGGTGGCGGGGCCGTGGATGCTGGGACTGCTGGTCGACTACACGCAGCGGCTGTTCACCAGCATCCCCGGACTCATCGGCTAGCGATGGAGGGCGTGCTCGCCCTCGACGCGCTGGCGACCGCCTACCACGCGCTGCTCTGGCCGCTCCTGCGCACCAGCAGCTTCGTCGCCATCGCGCCGGTGCTGGGGGCACGCAACGTCACGCCGCGCGCGCGGCTGACGATGGCACTGGCCCTGGCGCTGCTGCTGGCGATGGTGCTGCCCGCGCCACCCGAGATGCCCCTGTTCGGCGCCGACTGGTGGCTGGCCGTGGTCCAGCAGGTGGTGGTCGGCCTCGCCATCGGCTTCATCTTCCTGTTCGCCTTCGAGGCGGTGGCGCTCGGCGCCGAGGCCATATCGGCCGCCGCCGGTCTGTCGTTCGCGCAGCTCACCGATCCGCTGCGCGGCACCAGCTCGGGTGTGCTGGCCGCCTTCATGACGGTGATCGCGATGCTCATCTTCCTCGCCATGGACGGGCATCTCCGGTTGATCGACGCGCTGGTCACCAGCTTCACCCTGTTCCCGGTGGGCGGCGCGCTGCCCGGACCGGAGCAGATCGACGCCTGGCTGCGCTTCTCCGCGATCATCTTCACCGGTGCCGCGCAGGTATCGCTTCCCGTGCTCACCGCGCTGCTGGCGGCCAATCTCGCCCTCGGCCTGGTGTCGCGCGCCGCACCGGCGCTCAACCTCTTCGCCATCGGCTTCCCGGCGACGCTGCTGCTGGTGCTGCTGGCGATGTGGGCGTGGCTCCCGGCCATCACCGCGCCGCTGGGCGAACTGTTCGACGAGACCTTCCTGGTCGCCGCCGGCCGCGCCTCGTAGCGCGACGGGTCACGACCGGCGGCTGTGCGCGCCGCTAGCGCACGACGAAGACCGATACCTCCGCCCGCGTGGCAATCCTGCCGGCGTTGGAGTGCATGATGTGGAGCCGGTCCGCCAGGCCCGGCACATGGGATGCCATGACCACGAGATCGGCGCCGGTTTCCTCGATGGTGTCCAGCAGCCTGTCGTCGAGCTCGACCGCGGCGTCGTGCGCGACGACGGCGACGGAGCGGGTCTTCACCCCGTGGGTTTCGCCCTGCTCGGCGGCGAACGCCTTGAGCTTCTGCTCGAATTCCTCCGCCGAGGCCGCCACCGAAGACGGTCCGTTCGGCGTGACCGCGGCGTAGCAGAGGGTCGCGCCGTACTGCTGGGCGAGATGGACCGCGGTCTGCAGTGACTTGTGGAGCTTGTCGACGTGCGCGAGATCGGTGGGCACGAGGATGGATTGGTACATGGTGCGCTCTCCTCCGGCTTTTCGATGCGGTTGCCCCGAGTCTAGAACAGGGTGGTGGTGGCGCGCGCCGGCCGGACGGTTGCGGTGGCGACCGCACCGATCGGGCTCAGCCGGGATGATGGACCGGGGCGGGAAGGTGCACGGTCCCGCCCCGCATGGGTGCACGGTGGCGGCGCACGCCCGGTTGCGGGGCGGGCTTTCGGTCGTCGATCGGCGCCCCTGCTCTGCCCCGGCGCCGCACGGCCGCCTCGACGCTGCCTGAAAGCCGTTCCCGGTCAGCGGGTTGTCCGCTGCACCCGATGCGGACGGGGGCGTTTCCCGCAGTGCGCACGGCATCTGGCAAGCGCCTTGCATTCCCTGCAGGAAACAAAGTTTCTCTTCAGGAAATCCGTTGCGCCTCCCAGCCGCAATCGACGCTGCGTACCGATTCGCCCCGAGCGAGCGCGCCTGACCGTGTCCTGGACGCTGCTCAAGCAGGGGCTTTCGGGTGGCGAGCATGCGCCGCGCTTCTTCCCGGAAGCCGGACCGCTGGCGCCGCACTACGACGTCGTCGTCATCGGCGGCGGCGGGCACGGGCTGGCCTGTGCCTATTACCTGGCGCGCGAGCACGGCATCCGCAGGGTGGCGGTGCTGGAGCAGGGCTACCTAGGCGGCGGCAACACTGCACGCAACACCACCATCGTGCGGTCGAACTATCTGACTCCGGAAGGGGTGCGCTTCTACGACACCAGCGTGCGCATGTTCCGCACGCTGTCGGAGGAGCTGGACATCAACCTGTTCTATTCCGAGCGCGGTCACTACACGCTGGCGCACTCGGACGAGGCCATGCGCACCATGCGCTGGCGCGCCGAGGTCAATCGGCATCTCGGCGTCGACAGCCGTCTGGCCGATCGCGACGAGATCGCGGAGGCGGTGCCGGGCATCGATCTCGACTGCGGCGGCCGGCATCCCGTGCACGGCGCGCTGTTCCACGGCCCCGGTGCGGTCGCGCGCCACGATGCCGTGGCCTGGGGGTACGCGCGCGCCGCGGCCGCGCACGGCGTCGAGATCCACCAGCAGACGCGCGTCACCGGTCTGCGCACCGCCGGGGGGCGCATCACCGGCGTGGTCACCGACCGCGGCGCGATCGCCTGCGGGGCGGTGGTCTCGGCGGTGGCCGGCTCGACGCCCGCCATCACCGACATGCTGGGCCTGGACACGCCCATCGAGATCTATCCGCTGCAGGCCTGCGTGACCGAGCCGGTCAAGCCCTTCCTCGACACCATCGTGGTGTCGGGCAGCCTGCACGTCTACGTCAGCCAGTCGGCGCGCGGCGAGCTGGTGATGGGGGCCGCGGTTGACCCCGCCGTGCTGCACGCGACGCGCGCCACCTTCGGCTTCGTCGAGGGCCTGGCCGACCGCCTGCTCGACCTCCTGCCGCGGGTCGGCCGGCTGCGCGTGCTGCGCCAGTGGGCCGGCATGGCGGACATGACCCCGGACTTCGCGCCGATCATGGGCACGACGCCGGTCGACGGTTTCCATCTCGATGCCGGCTGGGGCACCTGGGGCTTCAAGGCCACGCCGGTCAGCGGATGGACCATGGCCGCCACCGTGGCGGCGGGCCGCAATCACGAGCTCATCGCGCCCTTCGGGCTGGATCGCTTCGGCGCCTTCGCGCTGGTCGGCGAGAAGGGCGCGGCCTCGGTGGGGCACTGAGCGTGAAGTGGCTCGATCTGCCCGTGATCGGCGCCCGCCCGCTGGACGAGTTCGTCTACGGCGGCGAGCACCGGCCCGTGCCGGCATCCGACGCGGACGCCGCGGCGGTGGCCGCCCACGTCTTCCACCGCAGCGGCGGCGCGCGCCGGCTGCGCGAGTGGTGGTACCACGAGCCCACCGGGCGCTGGTACGTGGTCGACCGCGACACCCATGAGGACCGCGTCGAGCGGGTCGTGCCGCTGGAGGAGGTGGCCGTTGGCCTTCCGGACGCCTGATCCCGGTCCGCTGGAATGGATCGACCGATCGCGCGAGCTGACCTTCCGCTTCGAGGGGCGCACCCGTCGCGCGCATCCCGGCGACTGCATTACCGCGGCCCTGCTCGCGGGCGGCGTCGACCTGCTCGGCCGCAGCTTCAAGTACCACCGCCCGCGCGGCGCCTGGTCGATGGCCGATCACGACGTCAATGCGCTGTTCTGCTCGGCCGACGACACCCACATCCGCGGTGACATCACGCCGGTGACCGAGGGCATGACCCTGCATCCGGTGAATGTGCGCGGCACGCTGGCCAACGATGCCGACGCCTGGCTCGACCGTGCCGGGCGCTTCCTGCCGGTGGGCTTCTACTACAAGGCCTTCCACCGACCGCGCGCATTGTTCCCGTACTGGGAGCGCGTCATCCGGGAGCGCGCCGGCCTCGGTCGCGTGTCGGTGCAATGGATGCCGCAGCGCCGGCCATCGCGGTTCGCGCATCCGGACGTCCTGGTGGTCGGTGCCGGCCCCGCCGGCCTGAGCGCGGCGCTGGTGGCGGCCGAGGCCGGATTCTCGGTGCTGCTCGCCGACGAGAACCCGCACCCGGGCGGCAGCTTCGACTATCAGTGGGTGCACGACGATGCCGCGCGACAGCGGCGCACGCGCCTGCTCGCGGCGGTGCGCGGGCATCGGCGCATCGCGCTGCGCTGCTGCGCCACCGCGCTGGGCACGTACGCCGATCACTTCGTGCCGCTGGCCACGCCCGACGGCATCGTCAAGGTGCGTGCGCGCGGGATCATCGTCGCGACCGGCGTCATCGAGCAGCCGGCGGTGTTCCGCAACAACGACCGGCCCGGCGTCATGCTCGCCTCCGGCGCGCAGCGCCTGCTCCATCGCTACGGCGTCGCTCCGTGCCGGCGCGCCGTCGTGCTCACCGCCAATGCGGAGGGCTACGTTGCGGCCGCCGACATGCGCGCGGCGGGTGTCGCGATCGCGGCGCTGGTCGACATGCACGCCGAGCCTTCCGATCCCGCGATCGCGCAGCGTCTGGCCGGCGAGGGCGTTCCGGTGCTGTGCGGTCACACCGTGCGCGAAGCCCACGGCGCGCGGCGGGTGCGGGCGGTGACGGTGGCGCCGGTGGACGCGACCGGCGAGTGCGTTGATCGCGATGCGCGGCGCATTGCCTGCGACGGCGTGCTGATGAGCGCGGGCTGGGCTCCGGCGGGCGCGCTGCTGGCACAGGCCGGGGCGCGCTTCCGCTACGACGACACGCTGGCCATGCCGGTGCCCGAGCACTGGCCCGACACCGTCGTGCCCGCCGGCCGGGTCAACGGCGCCTTCACCATCGCCCAGCAGTGCGATGACGGCATCGCCGCGGCGCGGCGACTGACCGCGGTGCTGCAGGGGCGGCCCGCGCCGGAGCCGGCGAGCACGCGCGACCAGCGCGCGCACGGCGCGGCGTGGCCGGTGGCGCGGCACGCGCGCGGCCGCAACTTCGTCGACCTCGACGAGGACGTGCAGCTCAAGGATCTCGAGCAGGCCGCGCGCGAGGGTTTCGACAGCATCGAGCTGCTCAAGCGCTTCTCCACCGTCGGCATGGGACCGAGCCAGGGCAAGCATTCCAACCTGGCGGCCATCCGCGTGCTGGCGCGCTGGCGCGGCGAGGACATCGACGCCACCGGCAGTACCACCGCGCGGCCGATGGTGCAGCCGGTACGGCTGGAGGACCTCGCCGGCCGCCTTCTGCGCCCGCAGCGTCTGACGCCGCTGCACGATGCGCACGTCGCGCACGGTGCGCAGTTTCTGGAGGCCGGCGACTGGCTGCGACCGGCGTGGTACGGCGCCGCCGGCGAGCGCGCGGTGGCGATCGCCGGTGAAGTGGCGGCAGTGCGCCGCGATGCCGGTGTCATCGACGTGTCCACGCTCGGCAAGTTCGAGGTGCTGGGCCCCGATGCCGGGCGGCTGCTCGACGCTGCCTACACGCTGCGCATGACGACCCTGCGCGCGGGGCGCTCGCGCTACGCGCTGATGGTCGACACCACCGGGGTGATCGTCGACGACGGCATCGTCGGCCGGCTCGGTGCGCAGCAGTTCTACGTCACCGCCACCAGCGGACACGCGGCGGCGACCTTCCGGACCCTGGCGCGTCTGGCGCAGGAGCACGCGCTCGACGTGCACCTGCTCGACCGCACCGGGCGCATGGGGGCGATCAGTCTCGCCGGCCCGAATGCGCGGCGGCTGCTGGCACCGCTCACCGATCTCGCGCTGGACGAGGACGCCTTCGGCTACCAGGCCATCCGCACCGGCCGCGTGTGCGGGCATCCGGCCCGGCTGGTGCGGGTGGGCTTCGTCGGCGAGCTGGGCTACGAGATCCATCTCGACGCCCGTCACGTCGCGGCCGTGTGGCAGGCGCTGGTCGAGAGTGGCGCGGCGCCCTGCGGCGTGGAGGCACAGCGCGTGCTGCGGCTGGAGAAGGGCCACCTGATCGTCGGGCAGGACACCGACGGGCTGACCCATCCCTACGAGGTCGGCATGGGGCGCGCCGTCCATCTGGACAAGCCGCATTTCCAGGGGCGCCCGGCGCTGACACGGCTCGCGGAGCAGCCGAGGCGACGGCTGGTGGGATTCGCCCTGTTCGCCGACGCACGCACGCCGCTGCCGCAGGAGTGCCATCTGGTGATCCGCGACGGCGCCATCGCGGGGCGCGTGACCAGCATCGCGCGCTCGGCCGTACTGGGCCGTGCCATCGGTCTGGCGATGGTCGACGCCGCACTGGCCGACAGCGACGAGCTGCTGCACATCCGCGTCGACGGGGACGACATGGTGGTGGCCGAGCGCGTGCCGACGCCCTTCTATGATCCCGAGGGGCTGCGCCAGAAGCCGGAAGCGAAGGCGGTGATGTCATGAGCCTGCGCATCGCCATCGTCGACGATCTCCGGCTCGTGCAGCTCGTCGGCCCCGGCGCGGCGGAGGTGCTGCAGCGCGCCGGCCTGCCGTGCCCGGACGCCGAGCAGCAGGCGCTCGCCACGCCGTCCGGCTTCGTGGCGCGTACCGGCCGGGCCGCCTTCCTGCTCGCCGACGACGGCGGCACCGTCCTGCCGGACGACGGTCCGCCCTGGGCCTTCCCGGCCGCCGATCACGTGCTCCGGGTCACCGGTGCCGGCTGGCCGGGCCTGATGGCCGAGCTCTGCGCGCTCGATCCGGCGCTGCTCGCCGAGGGCGGCTGGCTGATGACCCGGTTCGCGCGCATCGCGGTGTGGCTCTTCCGGGCGCCGCCGGCGCCCGGGGCCGCTCCGCCCGATCTGCTCATCGGCTGCGATCCGTCCCATGGACGCTACCTGACCACCACGCTCGAGACGGTCGCCGCCTCGTGCGCCGAATCCCGCGACAACTGACCACAGGAGTTCCGCCATGATGCCCCCTCACATCGAGAGCCTGATCGCCGAGCACGAGATCCGCTTCGTGCTCGCCCAGTTCGTCGACATTCACGGGGTCGCCAAGACCAAGTCCGTGCCCGCCCACTGCCTGATGGACGTGGTGGAGGAGGGCGCCGGCTTCGCCGGCTTCGCGGTCTGGGGGCTGGGCATGGGCCCGCACGGTCCCGACTTCATGGCGCGCGGCGATCTCGACACGCTGACGCCGGTGCCCTGGCAGCCGGGCTACGCGCGCATCGCCTGCACCGGCTACGTCAACGGCGAGCCCTATCCCTACGACTCGCGCTACGTCCTGCAGCGGCAGATCGCGCGGCTGGCCGAGCGCGGCTGGACCTTCCACACCGGGCTGGAGCCGGAGTTCTGCCTGCTCAAGCGCGGCGCCGACGGCGGGCTGGTGCCGGTGGACGAGAGCGACACGCTGGACAAGCCCTGCTACGACTACAAGGGCCTGTCGCGCTCGCGCGAATTCCTCGAGCAGCTGGTCGGCAACCTGCAGCAGATCGGCTACGAGATCTATCAGATCGACCACGAGGACGCCAACGGCCAGTTCGAGGTCAACTACAAGTACACCGATGCCATGACTTCGGCCGACCGCTTCGTGCTGCTGCGCATGGCGGCCGGCGAGATCGCCAACCGGCTGGGCATGATCTGCTCCTTCATGCCCAAGCCGGTGTCGAGCCGGACCGGCAACGGCATGCACTACCACATGTCCATCACCGACGCGGACGGCAACGCGATCTTCCACGACGATGCGGATGCCCAGGGGCTGGGCCTGTCGAAGACCGCCTACCACTTCCTGGGCGGCCTGCTCGCGCACGCGCCGGCGCTGTGCGCCTTTGCCGCGCCCACGGTCAACTCCTACAAGCGGCTGGTCGTGGGCGGCTCGGCCTCGGGCGCGACCTGGGCGCCGGTCTACGTCACCTACGGCGACAACAACCGCTCGGCCATGGTGCGCGTGCCCTACGGCCATCTCGAGTACCGCCTGCCCGATGCCGGCTGCAATCCCTATCTGGTGACCGCGTCGCTGATCGCGGCCGGTCTCGACGGCGTCGAGCGCGAGCTCGATCCCGGTCAGGCGCGCAACATCAATCTCTACGACCTCGGGCCGGCGCAGTGCCGCGAGCAGGGCATCGACATCCTGCCGCAGAACCTCAGCGAGGCGCTGCAGGCGCTGGAGGCCGACCCGCTCTTCGCCGACACGCTCGGCCGCGAGCTGGTCGACGAGTTCATCACGATCAAGCGCGACGAGTGGATCGAGTACAGCCGCCACGTCTCGGACTGGGAGGTGGCGCGCTATGCCGAGTACTTCTGATCGTCCGCAAAGTCACAACCGGAGCGAACCATGTGCGGCATCGTAGGGCTCTATCTCAAGGACGCGGCGCTGGCGCCGCGACTGGGTGCGCTGTTCGCGCCCATGCTGCTGGCCATGGGCGGGCGCGGTCCGGACAGCGCCGGCTTCGCCATCTACGGCGACGAGGTCGGCGAGGGCATGCTCAAGTACACGCTGCAGAACGAGGACGCCGCCACCGACTGGCAGGCGCTGGCGAGCGCCTTCGAGCGCGACCTGGGCACCTCGCTGGACTGGTTCCGCAACGCCGGCGCGGCGGTCTTCAGGACGCCCGCCGACGAGCACGCCGTGCGCCAATGGCTGGTGCACCACGCCCCGGGCACGCAGCTGATGAGCGTCGGCCGCAGCATCGAGATCCTCAAGGGCGTCGGCCACCCGCGCCTGGTCGCCGAGCGCTACGGGCTCACCGGCATGCAGGGCACGCACATTATCGGACACACCCGCATGGCCACCGAGAGCGCGGTGACCATGGCCGGCAGCCATCCCTTCACCACCGGTCACGACCTGTGCCTTGTGCACAACGGTTCGCTGTCCAACCACAACCGGCTGCGCAGCGTCCTGCAGCGCGAGGGACTGCGCTTCGAGACCGAGAACGACTCCGAAGTCGCGGCCGGTTACCTGACCTGGCGGCTGCGCCGCGGCGACAGTCTCACCGCGGCGCTGGAAGGCGCGCTCGACGATCTCGACGGCTTCTTCACCTTCGCCGTGGGCACGCGCGACGGCTTCGCGGTGCTGCGCGATCCCATCGCCTGCAAGCCGGCGGTGCTCGCCGAGACCGCCGAGTACGTGGCGATGGCATCGGAGTACCGTGCGCTCGCGAAGCTGCCCGGCATCGCCGGTGCGCGCGTCTGGGAGCCGGAACCGGCGCGGGTCTACGTCTGGGAGCGCGGCGCCGCCGAAGCCGCTCCGTTCGCGGAGACCGGCTCGTGAAGACCGTCAGCCTCGCCGAGACCCGCGTGCGTCAGCTCAACGCCATGCTCCACGCCCAGGCCCGCGAGCCGACCGGGATGCAGTGGCGCATCACCGATCCGGACGGCCGCCATGCCATCGCCTGCGGTCTGGACGCCGCGCTCGACGTCACCATCGACGGCCACGCCGGCTACTACTGCGCCGGCATGAACCAGAAGGCCAGCGTCACCATCAACGGCATGGTGGGCGTCGGGGTGGCCGAGAACATGATGTCGGGCCGCGTGCACGTGCGCGGCAACGCCTCGCAGTCGGCCGGCGCCACCGCGCACGGCGGGCTGCTGATCATCGACGGCGACGCCTCGGCGCGCTGCGGCATCTCGATGAAGGGCGTCGACATCGTGGTCGGCGGCAGCGTCGGCCACATGAGCGCCTTCATGGGGCAGGCCGGCCGGCTGCTGGTCTGCGGCGATGCCGGCGAGGCGCTGGGCGACTCGCTCTACGAAGCGCGCATCTACGTGCGCGGCAGCGTGGCGTCGCTGGGCGCCGACTGCATCGAGAAGCCGATGCGCGACCAGCACCTGCGCGATGTCGCCGAGCTCATCGCCGCGGCCGGCGTCGACGCGCAGCCGGCCGAATTCCGGCGCTACGGCTCGGCCCGCCGGCTCTATCACGTGGCGGTCGACGACGCCGCCATCGTCACCGGAGACTCCCATGCATGATCCCGCCGACCCGTGGACGCTGCGTGAGTCGCACACCTTCGACCGCCACGCCATCCACGAGATCCAGCGCGCCGCCACCACCGGCGTCTACGACATCCGCGGCTTCGGCGCCAAGCGCCGTCTGCCGCATTTCGACGACCTGCTCTTCCTGGGCGCGAGCATGTCGCGCTACCCGCTGGAGGGTTATCGCGAGAAGTGCGCCACCGACGTCGTGCTGGGCGATCGCTTCGCGAGCCGACCGCTGCATCTGGACATCCCGGTGACCATCGCCGGCATGAGCTTCGGCGCGCTGTCGGCACAGGCCAAGGAGGCGCTGGGCCGCGGCGCCTCGGCCGCCGGCACCTGCACCACCACCGGCGACGGCGGCATGACCGACGAGGAGCGCGGGCACTCCAAGTGGCTGGTCTATCAGTACCTGCCATCGCGCTACGGCATGAACCCGGACCACCTGCGCGCCGCCGACGCCATCGAGGTCGTGCTGGGGCAGGGGGCGAAGCCGGGCGGCGGCGGCATCCTCATGGGCCAGAAGATCAGCGACCGCATCGCGGCGATGCGCACCCTGCCCGCGGGCATCGATCAGCGCAGTGCCTGCCGGCACCCGGACTGGACCGGGCCCGACGATCTCGCCATCAAGATCGAGGAACTGCGCGAGATCACCGGCTGGGAGAAGCCGATCCACATCAAGATCGGCGCCAGCCGCACCTACTACGACGTGAAGCTGGCGGTGAAGGCTGGCGCCGACGTGGTGGTGCTCGACGGCATGCAGGGCGGCACCGCTGCCACCCAGGAAGTCTTCATCGAGCACGTCGGCATCCCGATCCTGGCGGCCATCCCGCAGGCCGTGCAGGCGCTGCAGGAGATGGACATGCACCGCACGGTCCAGCTCGTGGTATCGGGCGGAATCCGCACCGGGGCCGACGTCGCCAAGGCCATGGCGCTGGGCGCCGACGCGGTGTCCATCGGCACCGCCGCGCTGATCGCGCTGGGCTGCAACGATCCGCAGCGCGACGCCGACTATCACCGCATCGGCTCGGCCGCCGGCTTCTACGACGACTATCACGCCGGGCAGGATCCGGCGGGCATCTCGACGCAGGACCCTGCGCTGGCGGCGCGGCTCGATCCCGAGCTCGGTGGGCGGCGGCTGGCGAACTATCTGCGCGTGCTCACCGCCGAGGCGCAGACGATCGCCCGCGCCTGCGGCAAGTCCCACATCCGCAACCTCGAGCCGGAGGACCTGGTGGCGCTGACCATCGAGGCAGCCGCCATGGCGCGCGTACCGCTGGCCGGGACCGAATGGATCCCCGGCGTGCAGTCCTTCTGAGCCCCGCATGCAGCGCGATCCCGCCGACGACTTCCTGCCCAAGACCCTGGCCACCCGCCAGACGGACAGCGACCGCGATCATGCCCTCGAGCGCTACATCGGCACGGTGCTGCGGCAGTCGCGCAACCGTCAGGGGCTGACCATCGCCGAGATCGCCGGGCTCGCCGGTCTGAGCCCCGGCATGGTCAGCAAGATCGAGAACGGCCAGGTGGCCACCAGCCTCGATGCGCTGGCGCGATTGACCGGCGCGCTGGGCCTGACGCTGTCGCAGCTGTTCCGCGACTACGACGCGCCGGAGGGCGGCGCCCAGCTGGTGCGCGCCGGCGAGGGGCTGGAGGTCGTGCGCCGCGGCACGCGCCGCGGCCATACCTATCATCTGCTTACCGATCCCAGCCGCCATCATCGCGCCTTCGAGCCCTTCCTCATCACCATGGATGACGCCGCCGAGGCCTTCCCGACCTTCCAGCACGAGGGCACGCAGTTCATCTATCTGCTGGAAGGCCGCATCGACTACCGCCACGGCAAGCACGTCTACGAGCTCGCCGCCGGCGATGCCTTCACCTTCGATGCGCGCGTGCCGCACGGCCCAGAGCGCCTGCGCGAGCTGCCCATCCGCTTTCTCGCGGTAACGGTGTTCGACGAGGACTGAGCGGTGTACCGCATTCAGGGGGAGGCGCACGGCGCGCGGCGGCGCTAGGCTTTCGATCGGGCGCATGGCGGCGCGGTGCCGCCATCGGGGATCAGCGGGGAGGTGGGATCGTGACGGAACGCAAGTGGTGGGGTGTGGTGTCGTGCGCAGCGCTGATGGCTGCGGGATGCGGCGGTGGCGGCGGCGGGGACGACAATCTGCTCAACAAGCTCGGGCGCGACAGCGTCCAGGGCAACATCATCAATGTCGATGTCGGCAGCGGGGCATCCGGCGGTGATGTCACCGAGGAAGTGCTGCTCGAACAGGACGGTCTCTCGGGAGACGAGGAAAGCTCGCGGACGCTGACCTTCACGGTGCCCGGCGACGTGGACACGCTGGTGGTCACGCTGGCCGGTGGCAGCGGTGATGCCGACCTCTTCGTGACGGGGCCGGCGGGGAGCTTCTGCTCGTCGCTGAGCTTCACGAGCGACGAATCCTGCGTGCTGCGCAGTCCGGAGTCCGGGCAGTGGACGCTGGAGATCCAGGGATTCTCCGCGTACAGCGGCGTATCGGCCGAAGTGGTGGCCAGCCGCGGCGCGCTCGATCAGCTGGCGCTGCAGGAGCGCACCGGTCTCTCCGGCACGGAGGGTGATGCCGCCTTCTACGACTTCGACGCGCCGGACGGGCTCACCAGCCTGCTGATCACGCTGTCGGGCGGCGAGGGCGATGCCGACCTCTTCGTCGAGGCACCGGACGGGCGCACCTGTGCGTCGCAGTCGGATACCAGCGACGAGCAGTGCGGTTTCGACGGTCCCGCGGCCGGCACCTACCTGGTGGACGTGACCGCCTTCACCGACTACAGCGGCGTCAGTCTCTCGGCGGTGGGGTTCCTGGGTGACTCCCGGGTCGAGGTCGTGCGCTCGGTGCCGGATCTTGCCGGGGCCGAGTCATCCGAGCGGGTGATCCCCTTCGTGGTGCCCGATGGCGCGGATGTGCTGACGGTGACCCTGACCGGGGGAACGACCGGCAGCGGCGATGCCGATCTGGGCATCGTCTTCGATACCGCATCGCCGAACCGCGAGACGCAGTTCGACTGCGTGTCCACCAATGTCGGCAACGAGGAGGTCTGCTTCCTCGAATCACCCGCTGCCGGTCAGTGGCAGGCACTGGTGTTCGGCTTCTCGGCCTTCGATGGGGTGCGCTTCGACGCCAGCGTGCGGCGGTAGTCCCGGTGCGCGCTGCCGGCGGCCCGGTCGCCGGCAGCGCCCGCCCGGTACGGGTCTTGCTTCGTTACGCGATGGAAGCATTAAGCTGCCACCATACGGCGGTGCCCTAGGAGACCATCGATGAAGCCGCTTTCCCCGGTCGACAACGCCTTCCTGCTGCTGGAGCAGCGGCAGCAACCGCTGCACGTGGGCGCGCTCTGCCTGTTCCAGCCGCCACCGGATGCGCCCCCCGATTTCGCCTACCGCATCGCCGAGCGCATGCGCCAGTCGCAGCAGGCCATGCCGCCGTTCAACCGGCGACTGATCCGCCGCGCCGGCATCCGCTTCTGGGAGGATGCCGAGGACTTCGACATCGCGCAGCATTTCGTGCACCTTGCGCTGCCGAAGCCGGGGCGCATGCGCGAGCTGCTGGCGATGATCTCGCGCGTGCACGCCGCGCATCTCGACCGTGCCTATCCGCTGTGGCGCATCTATCTGATCGAGGGGCTCGAGGACGGGCGCATCGCGCTGTACTCGAAGATCCATCACGCGCTGGTCGACGGCGTTGCCGGCATCCGGCTGCTGATGAAGACCATGTCGCCGGATCGTGAGGGCTCGCTGGAGCTCGCGCCGCCCTGGGAAGTGCGTACTCGGCGCAGCCGCACGCGCACGCTGCCGGTGCCCGATCCCACCTCGCGCAGCGTCACCGCCTTCCGTGCCCTGGCGCGCGAGGGCGCCGCCGGGGTCTGGCCCATCCTCGACCGGCTACGCGAGACGCGCCGCGATCAGCGCCAGGGACATCCCGACTGCGTGACCGGTCTGCAGGCGCCGCAGACGCTGCTCAACGGCCGCATCACCGCTTCGCGCCGCTTCGCCGCACAGTCCTATTCCACCGCGCGGGTCAAGGCCATCGCGCGCAACCACGGCGCGACCTCCAACGACGTCATCCTGGCGATGTGCGGCTCGGCGCTGCGCAAGTACCTGCAGGACAACAACGCCCTGCCGGCCACGCCGCTGATCGCCGCGGTGCCGGTATCCACCCGGCGCGACGACGGCACCAGCGGCAACGAGGTCGCCTTTGCGCTCAGCCACCTCGGCACGCATATCGCCGATCCGGTCGAACGGCTGCGCTCGATCAAGTCCTGCATGGACTACAACAAGCGCGCTCTCAAGTCGCTCAACGGCAGCCAGCTGCTGGCCTACGAGGGCATGCTGTTCGCACCCGGCGTGGTCAGCCTGCTCACCGGCCTGGGGCGCGAGCGCACCATCGTCAACGTGGTGATCTCGCACGTGCCCGGCCCGCGCACCGACCTCTACTGGCAGGGCTGCCGGCTCGAGGGCCTGTATCCGGTATCGCTGATCATCAACCGCATCGCGCTCAACATCACGCTGGTCAGCCGGCACGACACCATCGACTTCGGCCTCATCGGCTGCCGCAAGACCGTGCCGCATCTGCAGTACCTGCTCACCTATCTCGAGGAAGCGCTGGACGAGCTCGATCCGCAGTAGCACGCGGGCGCTTGCTCCGCCCGCGCCGACGCGAAGCCGCCCCGAAGCACACCGGCTTCGGAGCGGCTGCGCACAACCGCCGCGTTACTGCAGGCGCGTCCTGATCTCCTCGGAGGCCTGATGCAGCGCTGCCCGCGTGCCGGGCAGCGTCGACAGTGCATTGAGCAGGCCGAAATCGTGGATCATGCCGTTGTAGCGCGTCACCACGGTGGGCACTCCGGCCTCGTCCAGCTTTCGCCCGTAGGCCTCGCCTTCGTCGCGGAGAACGTCGTGCTCCGCGGTGATGATGAGCGCGGGCGGCAGGCCGGCGAGCTGCTCCGGCGTCGCCAGCAGCGGCGACGCGAGGATCTCCCGACGCTCGGCCGGATCGGTGGTGTAGGCGTCCCAGAACCACCGCATCAACGGGCGCGTCAGGAAGTGGCCTTCGGCAAAGCGGTCGTAGGAGGCGTTCTCGAAGCTGGCATTGGTGACCGGCCAGAACAGCACCTGACCGCGCAGCGCGGGGCCGCCGTTCTGCCTGGCCATCAGCGCCACCACCGTCGCCATGTTGCCGCCGACGCTGTTGCCGACCACCGCGAGGCGGCTGCCGTCGACGCGAATCTGTGCGCCATTCTCCGCCACCCATCTGGTCGCCGCGTAGGCCTCGTTGATGGCCACCGGGTAGCGTGCCTCCGGCGACGGCGTGTAGTTGACGAAGACCGCTGCAGCCCCCGAGTCGACCACCAGATCCCGCACGAAGCGCTCGTGGGTCGGGTAGTCGCCCAGGATCCAGCCGCCGCCGTGGAAGAACATGAAGGCGGGCAGCACACCCCTGGCATCTTCCGGCCTGACGATCGTGAGGGTCAGCGCCTTGCCGTCCACGCGGATGGTCTTCTCCTCGACCTTCGCGGGTGGCAGCGTCGCGCCCTTCTGCGCCTCGACGAGAACCGAGCGGGCCTCCTCGGGCGACAGGCTTTCGAGTGGTGGCCCGCCCGCGGCGGCCAGCGTGTCGAGAAAGGCCTGCGTGCCGCGCTCGACGCCTGGGCTGCCGGCTGCCAGTGCCGAGCCGGCGACGAGGGCGGTGCCGGCGGCGGTGATCAGTGTGGACTTGAGATTCATGGTATTTCTCCTGGTGGCGTGTGCTGTAGGTGCCGCGTCAGACGAGCGTGAGCCGCACGTCGATGTTGTTGCGCGTGGCGTTGGAGTACGGGCAGACGACATGCGCCTTGTGGACGAGGGCCTGCGCCTGCTCGCGATCCAGGCCGGGCAGGGAGATCTCGAGATCGACCTCGATGCCGAAGCCGGTCGGAAGGGCGCCGATGCCCACCGCGCCGGAAACCCGCGCGTCCGCCGGCAGCGCGACCTTCTCCTTGCCGGCGACGAACTTGAGGGCACTGAGGAAGCAGGCCGAGTAGCCCGCGGCGAAGAGTTGCTCGGGATTGGTGCCCGGCCCGCCCGGTCCGCCCAGCTCGCGCGGCGTGGACAGCCCGACCTGCAAGGCTCCGTCCGATGATTCGGCCCGGCCGTCACGGCCGCCGCTGGCGGTCGCATGGGCCCGGTACAAGATCTTTTCGATCGACATGGGATTCTCCTGTGGGAGTGGATGTGTGCCGGTTGGCAGGACCCACTCTATCGACAGGAGCTGCACGTAAAGATACATTGCGTACTCAATACTTGATCCAAAGTACGGAAATGACCGAAGCCTGCACCGATCGTCTCGATGCCCTGCTGATGCATTTCCCGGTGCGGGCGCGCATGTTCCACGCCGGCCCGATCTGCGGCGTTGCCAGCTTCGAGGCCGGCGGCGAGGGCGGGCAGTTGCACCTGGTGCGCGCGGGACTGCTGGAGGTCGTGCATGCCGCGGGCCGGCCGCTGAGGATCAACGAGCCCACTTTGCTGCTCTATCCGCGGCCGGTGGCCCGTCGCTTCGTCTCGGATCGCGACGACCCCGCGACCACCACCTGCGCGAACCTGCACTTCGAGGGTGGCGCGGCGAATCCGATTGCCAGTGCGCTGCCCGATGTCGTGGTGCTGCCGCTGGCCGGTATCGACGGCGTCGACCATTCGCTGTCACTGCTTCTCGACGAGGCCGCCAGCGACAACTGCGGTCGCCGCGAGATGATCGACCGCTTGTTCGAGGTGGTGCTGATTCAGGTGCTGCGTCACCTCATGGAAACCGGGCAGCTGGAGAGCGGCATGCTGGCCGGCCTGTCGCATCCCAGGCTGCGCAAGGCCATGGTCGCCATGCACGAGCAGCCGGCCGAACGGTGGTCGCTGGAGGACCTGGCCGGTGTCGCGGGCATGTCGCGGAGCGTGTTCGCCAGCACCTTCCACGGCATCGTGGGCATCACGCCCGCGGCCTACCTGCAGGCCTGGCGTATCCGTCTGGCGCAGGCGGCCCTGCAGCAGGGGCGACCCCTGAAGGTCATCGCGACCGAAGTGGGCTATGGCAGCGAAGCAGCGCTGTCGCGCGCCTTCAAGGCGCAGTGCCAGGTGTCACCGCGCGAATGGCAGAAGCGCGGCGCTCGTGCCGCCTGAGCGCCGGATCGGCCGGCAGGCTCGATCAGGAGGCGCGCGCCGGCTGGCGCTTGTCCCGAACGGCCCGATACAGCGGCACCCCGATCTGAGAGAACAGCGCCACGCCCCACAACAGATTGCCGATGATGGCCGGCACGGCGGGGTGGATGACGAGCACGATCAGCGCCACCGCGATGCCGAACAGGCGCACGCCGCCGCTGTGATAGCGGCAGGTGATGTCGCGCCCCGCGACCAGTCGCTGCAGCACCCATAGCGCGGTCAGGAAGGTGGCGAGACCGACCGTGCCGATGGCGCCGTAGCCGCTCGGGTAGGGTTCCATGAAGCCCACATAGACCTCGCCGGCCAGTGCCACGCCCACCATCACGGCGCTCCACAGGATGATGATGTGGGCAAACCAGTAGGCCAGCAGGGTCGGATTGGTCCGGCGCTTCGGCTGCGCATTGCCGGCGCTGTCAAAGTAGATCCAGGCCAGCGCGAACAGCGACAGTCCGCCCATCGCCAGGTTGAACAGCGTGCCGGGCGCGACCTTGTCGATGCCCTTGTCGGTCAGGGTCAGCACCAGCTTGAAGAAGCCCTCGCCCAGCAGGATGAGCATGAGCAGGCCGAAGCGCTCCGAGATGTGGCCCAGTCGCGGCACGAAGCGCTCGTGGCGCAGCGTCCCCACGCCGGGCAGCATGTACTGCAGCTGGATCAGCACGACGCCGGCGCCGAACACCCAGTAGGCCAGCGGCCGCGGCAGGAAGGCTGAAACAGCGAACAGAGCCGCCAGCACGAAGAAGTTGCGGCCCTGCTCGCGTGCCAGCGCGCCCGACTCGGCGCCGACGCAGCGCGCCCGCCAGTAGAGGTGGGAGGTCAGCGCGCGGTTGAGCGCATAGCCCAGCGCGAAGTACGGCCACGCCGCACCGGTGACGTCCGGGATCGATGCCGCGATCACCATCATCGTCACGATCTGCACCGCCATGACCGCGCGATGCGGCATATCGGTGGAGATGTACAGCGAGTTGTAGACCGAGCTGTCCGCCCAGGCGTAGAAGATGGCCAGAAACAGGCCGGTGAACACCCAGAAGCCCTGCCAGTCGAGGTGGTGGGACAGGTAGTTGCCCAGTATGAAGATGGTCACCACATGGATCAGGTCGAAGAACAGCTCGACCCAGTGCACGTGGTCGTTGGCGTCGCCCGCATCCATGTAGTGGCGCGGCCGCCGCCAGATCGGAAAGTCATCCATTGCCATGTGATCTCCCTCGACTGCTCTTTGTGCCCGCTCCCCTCGGGCCGCTCACGCCGGCACGCGTTCGGCTGCCCTTCTATTGGCGGTCGCGAGGCAGGCGAGTGTCAGTGCGGTTCCCGGCAGCGCCATCGCTGGGTCGCCGATCGCGATGATCGCCAGCATCGCCACGGCAAGCCCATGCCATCTGCCGGTACCCGTCCGAGCATAGCGGTCCCGGATGAGCCAGAGCGCGGCGACGTACACCGCCACGGATGCCACCATCACGAGCGTACCGGCCCGGCCGGCACCACTGCCGGGCAGGAGGATCGCCTGCATGCCCGCGCCGGCGGCAGCGGCGGCGCCGAATACCGCGAAATGCCCGTAGCCCCAGAGCAGTGCCCGCCCGAGGCGGTCGCCGGGCGGTCGCGCATCGCCCGGAAAGTAGAGGCTCCACATCGCGAACGCGACGATGGCGAAGGATGCGGCCTGTGCCAGTCGCCCGGCATGCGGGAATGCGGCGCCTGGTGCCAGCTCGATGGCCGTCACCACCGCGAGGAAGGCCTGCCCGAGAACGATCAGGTTCAGGCGCCCGTAGCGTGCGGCGATATGGTGCCGGTGCCACGGTGTCGGACCCCGGCGCTCCGCGACCGCGGGCACCGCCAGTTCGCCCGCGACCCCGAGCGCGAAGAGCGGCGTGTACCAGAACGATCCGGGTGCGGCAATCGCCACCAGCGCGATCCAGTACCCCTGCATCCCGATGATGCCGCAGGCGTAGCACAGTGCGGTCGTGCGGCGATCCGGGTCGCCGCGCGCCACGGCGCACCACATCAGCGTCAGGGCGAGACGCATGACGATGAATCCGGACAAGGCCAACCAGATGGGTTCGCGTGCAAAGACCGCTTCGACACCCGCGGCCAGCATCAGCGCGCCGAACATCATCGCCATGCTCAGGATGCGGAACGTCGTCGAATCGTCGTCGTAGGCCGAGGCGAACCAGGTGAAGTTCATCCAGGCCCACCACACCATGAAGAAGCTGCACAGGAACGCGACCGTCGCGGCGCCGCCGTTTCCATCCGCGATGCCGAGCGCCAGGCCGCGTGCGGCCGCCCCGATCGCGACCACCGCGGCCAGATCGAACAGCAGCTCGAGCGGGGTCGTGCCGCGATGCGATGCCTGCGCGGGCTGAGGTGCGAAACGCAATAGGCCCATGCGCCGATGATAGACAACGGGGCACCGCGACGTGCCGCTGCGGGGCATGGTGGCGGGCCTTCAGTCGGTGCCGGTTTCGTGCGCCGTTCGATGCCCGTTGCGGGTTGCCGCCGGGGTGCAGCGACCCTGGCGAGCGACGATCACGTCAGCGTGTCCGTGGCAGCGCGGTAGTCGGCGTCGGTGACCTTCTCCATCCACTCGACGACCTTGCCATCGAGCGCTTCCTGCACGGCGATATGGGTCATCGCGGTTTCCGGCATGGCGCCGTGCCAGTGCTTCTCGTTGGGCGGGCACTGCACGACGTCGCCGGGTCGGACGACCTGCGCGGCTTCACCCTCGCACTGCACCAGCCCGCAGCCGGCGGTGACGATCAGGGTCTGGCCGAGCGGGTGGGTGTGCCAGGCGGTACGGGCACCGGGCTCGAAGGTGACACTGGCACCGGACGCGCGCGCCGGCTCCGCCGACTGGAACAGCGGGTCGATGCGCACCTCGCCGCTGAAACACTCGGCCGGGCCCTTGCTGGACGGTCGCGAGCCGTTGCGGTGGATGGCATGCATGGCGGACCTCCTGGATTGAAAGGGGATGTGGCGGGCGCGGGCACCGGGCCCGCGCCCGCAGCGAGGCGCCGGCTTCAGATGGGCTGCGCGGTGGGGCGGAACAGGATCTCGTTGACGTCGACGTCCTCGGGCTCGTTGACGGCGAAGGCCACCATCCGCGCGAAGCTCTCGGCGGGGATGGCGATCTTGCTGACGAAGTCCTGGGTCTGCTCGCGGATGTCCTGTTCGCCTATGCGGTCGAGCAGTTCCGTGGCCACCGCGCCGGGCGAGATCACGGTGGTGCGGATGTTGTACGGCGTCATCTCCTGCCGCAGGCCCTCGGACAGCGCGCGAACGCCGAACTTGGTGGCGCAGTACACCGTGGCGTCGGGCCCGAGCTTGTGCCCGTACACCGAGGAGACGTTGATGATGTGCCCGGACTTCTTTGCCTGCATGTGCGGCAGCGCGGCGGCAATCCCGTAGAGCGTGCCCTTGAGATTGACGTCGATCATGGTGTCCCACTCATCGACCTTGCGGCGCTCCATCGGCGCGAGCGGCATCAGGCCGGCATTGTTGAGCAGGACATCGATCCTGCCGAAGCTTTCCACCGCGGTGTCGACCAGCCGGCTGACCTGCTCGCGGTCGGTGACATCGGTCTCGATGGCCATGGCCTTGTGGCCTGCCGCGGTCAGGTCGGCGGCCAGCTTCTCGATGCGCTCCTTGCGACGCGCGCCGAGCACGACGATGGCGCCGCGCTCGGCGAGATGGCGCGCGGTGGCTTCGCCGTTGCCGCTGCTGGCGCCGGTGATCACGACGACCTTGCCCTGGATGTTGTCAGTCATTGGGTGGACTCCTTGCTTGGGTGCATGGGTGGGTGGACGCGGGCGGCGTCTTGACGCCGTCCGCGCCGGTTGAACTCAGTCGGCGGGCGTGACCCGCTCGATGCGCGCCGGCAGCGGCCCCGGCGAAGCCAGCACCGCGACGTCGCCCGTGATCCGCCCGAGCCGGACCAGCCCGCGGGCGTGGCCGAAGTCGCGGTAGAACAGCGCCAGGTTCCCCCACGGGGCGTAGTAGGCGATGTCCCCGCTCGCCGCATCGACGCCGTGCGGCGCGTCGTCGGTCGGCAGGCGGGCGGGCAGGTCGGCGATCTTCTCGGTGGCGTGGAAGTCGGCGAGGCTGCAATCCAGCGGCAGCATGGCCGCGAAGGCGCGCGCGGCAGCGCTGTCCGCCAGCGTCGCCGGCAGCACCGTGCCGGCGACGACGATGCGGATGCGCGGATCGCGCGCGGCCGCGGTGGCAGCGTCGGCGTCGTGGCCGCTCGGCGTCATTCCGCGTCGCCCGCGTACTGGGCGTCGGTCACGGCCTCCTGCCAGACGACGTTGCTGCCGTCGGCGAACTGCTGGATGGCGTGGTGGGTGACCGCGGTGGTCGCGGTGGCGCCGTGCCAGTGCTTCACGCCCGGCGGCGTCACGATGACGTCGCCCGGCTGCATCACGACGCGCTCGCCGCCCGCTTCCTGCACCCAGCCGGTGCCGTCGGTGACGATCAGCACCTGGCCGCCCGGATGGGTGTGCCAGTTCGAGCGCGCGCCGGGCAGGAAGGTCACCGAGGCACCGTTCGAGCGCGCGGCGCCCTCGGCGTCGAAGAGCATCTGGACGTAGGCCGTGCCGGTGAAGTGCGCGTCCGGCGCCAGCATGCCGTCACGGCTGCCGTTCTTCGAGACCTGCATGCCCTCGGCCAGGGCGCTTGCGGAGAAGGCGAGCGCTGCGGCGGCGGCCAGTGTGGTGATCAGCGATTGCATGGGAATCTCCGTTTCGGTGGTTGCCTGATGCGCCGGATGGGGTTCAGCCGTGCGCGATGTCGTGACGCAGCCAGATCACGCCGCCTTCCAGCGTCTCGCAGGCGGTCAGCCGCAGGTGCTGGCGCGCCGACGGCGCGCTGTCCCCTGGCCCGGCGTGGTCGAAGATGCTGGCGATGCCCGCGCGGCCATCGAGGGTCGGGCAGATCAGCGTGCTGGTGGCGTCGATGAGCCCGGCCGCGAGGAACGCGCCGTTGGTGATGCCGCCGCCCTCCAGCGCCAGGTGCGCGACGCCGAAGCCCTCACCGATGGCGGCCATGGCCGTGGCGAGATCGTCCCCGTGCGGGCCGGCGAACACATACGAGACCCCGCATTCGCGGAGCCGCGCCAGGTAGTCGTCGGTGACGCGCTCCGAGAGCACGGCCACGGCGTGGTCGCCGTCGATGGCGCCGCCGGCGTGCCGGAGGCGACCCGAGGGGTCGATGGCCACCGCCAGGTCGCTGCCCGCGGCGTCCACCAGATGCGGTGGCCGCTCACGGGGCTCGCCCAGCAGGCGGGGCGAGGGCTCCTGATCGAGGAACTCGCCCATGGTCCGGCGCCCGACGATCCAGCCCTCGACGCCCAGCCGCTCGGCGGTGGCGTCGTAGTGCGCGTCGATGAGATCGGCCACGCGCCCGCCCGCCGGGTCCGACCAGCGATCGGGGTGCAGCCGGCCGTCGAGCGACGTGATCATGTGACAGGTGATCCTGGGACGCATGGGGCCTCGCGTGATCGGGGTTGCGGGGCAGCGCAGGCGCGGCAGCGGCGCTTGCGGTGCCCCCGTTGTTCCTGCCGGCGGACGGCAGCGCTACGCAGCGCACGTTACGCCGCAGGGAAACGTGAATAAATCAGGGTGGTTTTCTGGGAGTTATGAATGGGGTTCATCAGTCTCCTCCGCTTCCCCGCCAAGCCGGTCGAAGCGGTAGACGAGCGCCGGCCCGCCGGGCTGCTCGTAGGCAAGCACCGCGGTAACCATCGCGAAGGGCTCCGCGAAGCGCGCCGTGCGCAGCGGTCCGGCGTCCAGCGGGTGGTAGCCGGCGTCGCGGATGAGCCCGGCGGCGACCGTCTTCGCCTCGGCATCGTCACCGTAGTACAGCAGGTGCGGAGGCGGCGCGCTGCCCCAGCCGCGGGCCAGGGCCGCGAGCGCTTCGCTGGGCGCGGTGTTGAAGGCGGAGACGAGGCGTGCACCGGGCAGCCGCTCGGCGAGCAGCTCGGCACCCGATGTCGTGGTACCCACGATCAGCTCGCGGTCGGCGGCGTCCAGCGGTACGCAGCAGTTGACGATGATGCGTCCGTCGAGGTCGCCGGCCTGCGTCAGCACATCGTCGATGCGCGACCAGTGCACGGCCAGCAGCACGGCGTCGGCGCCGCGCACCGCTTCCGCGGGGGTGCCGGCGCGTGCACCGGCTTCGCGGGCGAGGCGTTCGAGCCCGGCCGGGCTGCGGCTGTAGCTGAAGGTGACGGCGTGGCCGGCGCGCGCCCAGATGCTGCCGAGGGTGCCGCCCATCCGTCCCGAGCCGAGGATGCCGATCCGCATGCTGCCTCCCGTCGTGTGAAGGATCCGGCAACGTAGCAGCTCCGATGGCACCGGAAACGCCTATCCTCGGCAAGCAGTCATGAAGGAGGCTCATCAATGATGAGGGAGAATGTCGTCGACCTGATGTCCTTCGTGGTCGTGGCGCGGGTGGGCAGCTTCACGCGAGCGGCGGCGCAGATCGGAGTCTCGCAGTCGGCACTCAGCCATGCCGTGCGCGGGCTGGAGGAGCGGCTGGGCATGCGGCTGCTGACACGCACCACGCGGCAGGTGCGACCGACCGCCGAGGGCGAGCGCGTGCTCGAACGCATCGCGCCGCACTTCGCGGAGATCGAGGACGAGCTGCAGGCCCTGGTGGAGATGCGCGACCGGCCGGTGGGCACCATCCGCATCACCGCCACGGATCACGCCGCCGACATGGTGATCTGGCCGCGCCTGGCGCCGGTGCTGAAGCACTATCCCGACCTCAAGCTCGAAGTTGTCTCCGACTACGCCCTCACCGACATCGTGGCCGAGAAGTTCGATGCCGGCGTGCGCCTCGGCGAGCAGGTGGCGGAGGGCATGATCGCGATGCGCGTGGGGCCGGACTTCCGCATGCTGGCGGTGGCTTCGCCGGACTACTTCCGCGGCCGCGACCGGCCTGCCACCCCTGACGCATTGACCGCGCACCGCTGCATCAACCTGCGCCTGTCCACGCACGGTGCCATCTACGCCTGGGAATTCGAGAAGGACGGCCGCGAATTGCGCGTGCGCGTGGACGGGCAGCTCACCTTCAACACCATCTACGCCGTCGTCGACGCCGCGCTGGAGGGCTACGGCATCGGCTACGTGCCCGAGGACATGGTCCGTGCCCATCTGGACGCCGGGCGGCTGGTATCGGTGCTGGAGGACTGGAGCCCGCCGTTTCCCGGGTACTATCTCTATTACCCGCACCGCCGGCGCGCGTCGCCGGCCTTCAACGTCATCCTCGAGGCGATGCGCTACGCGGAGTGACGGCGCCCCTTGCAGTGCGGGCGCCCGAGCCCGTATTGATGAGCCTGCCTCATTTCTCTTATGGCACTCCGGCGATGGTTCGCGCCGGGTAGCGGCCATACGCTGTCGCGGTCGGGTGCCGTCCGCGCGGTCCCGGCAACTCGATCACCGGACAGTGAAGCAGGAGGTCCCATGCGCGCAGTGCTCCCGGCGGCGATCACCTTCGTGATTGCCGCAACGCCGGCCGTGGCGCAGCAGCCCGTGCCCATCGATGCGGAACGGGTGTCCGCGGTGTCGCCAGCGCTTGAACGCTACGCGGTCGAAGCACTATCCGGGCGGGAATGGGCGGACGACGCCCTGTCGGCACGCGACCGCGCGCTGGTCACCATCGCCGCGCTGATCGCCCGCCATCAGTCCGACGGTCTCGGCGGGTACATCCGCACCGCCCTCGACAGCGGCGTGGCGGCTGCCGAAATCTCCGAGACCATCACCCATCTCGCCTTCTATGCCGGCTGGCAGAACGCCATGGCCGCGGTCGATGCTGCAGCCCCGGTGTTCGCGGAGCGGGACATCGCATCCGGTGACCTGCCTGCCGCAGAGCCGGAGGAGATGCTGCCGCTCGACAAGGAGGCCGAGGCCGCGCGCCAGAAGCATGTGCAAAGCACCTACGGCGCGGTGTCGCAGGGGGTGGTGGACAACACCGAGTCGCTGCTCTTCCGCGATCTCTGGCTGCGTCCGGGGCTCGCGCCGCGTGACCGCAGTCTGGTGACGGTATCGGCGCTGATCGCGGCGGGTCACGTGGCGCAGATTCCGTTCCACCTCAATCGTGCGATGGACAACGGGCTGACGAAGGATGAGGCGTCGGCCACGCTGTCGCATCTTGCGTTCTACGCCGGCTGGCCCAACGTGTTCTCGGCCATGCCGGTGGCAAAGAAGGTCTTCGCGCAGCGCGATGACCACGACGGCTAGCAGCACCGGCACAATGCCGGTGTGCGGGATGTCACGACCGAGGAGGCCGGAATGGTTTCGCTGACGATCAACGGAGAGGCACGCGAGCTCGACGTTGCCGACGAGATGCCCCTGCTGTGGGCCCTGCGCGATGTCGCGCACCTCAGCGGCACCAAGTTCGGATGCGGCATGGCGCTGTGCGGTGCCTGCACCGTGCACATCGACGGCGAGCCCACGCGCTCGTGCGTCACCCCCGTCTCGCAGGCGGAGGGCAAGTCGGTGACCACCATCGAGGCGGTAGGCGATGACCCGGTGGGGCGGCGCGTCCAGGACGCGTGGCTCGACCTCGGCGTCGCCCAGTGCGGCTACTGCCAGGGCGGCCAGATCATGAGCGCTACCGCGTTGCTCCGGAAGACGCCCGATCCGGATGACCAGCAGATCACCGATGCCATGAGCGGCAACATCTGCCGTTGCGGCACCTACAACCGCATCCGCCAGGCCATCCGGCAGGCGGCCGAGGCGGGGGAGGACAAGGCATGAGCCGCACCGACGCGAACCTGCTGCTTGCCAACGTCAGCCGCCGCCACTTCTTCAAGGGCCTGGCCGCCGGCGGAGCCCTGGTGCTCGCCGCGCGCTGGGACCTGGCGCTGGGCGAGGAAGAGGAGAAGCAGTACGGCGCCGAGGCCATGCCGCACGGCTGGGTCGACGATCCGAACGTCTTCATCCGCATCGACGAGGACGGCACCGTCACCGTCACCAACCACCGCGCCGAGATGGGCCAGGGCATCCGCACCAGTCTGGTGATGGTGGCGGCCGACGAGCTCGGCGCCGACTGGGACCGCGTGCGCGTCGAGCAGGCCCCGGCCGACGAGCCGAAGTACGGCAACCAGAACACCGACGGCTCGCGCAGCATGCGCCACTGGTTCGCACCCATGCGCCGCGCCGGCGCCGCGGCGCGCACGATGCTGGAGCAGGCCGCGGCCGAGCGCTGGGGCGTGCCGGTATCCGAGTGCCGAGCGGGCGTGCACGTGGTGGTGCATCAGCCCAGTGGCCGCGAATTGGGCTTCGGCGCGCTGGCGGCCGCCGCGCGCGAGCTGCCGGTGCCCGAGCGCGACACCCTCGCGCTCAAGCCGCGCTCGGAGTGGCGCTACATCGGCGAGGACGCCGGCCCGGCGCCCGGCACCAGGGCCGGCGACGGTGCCCGGCCGAAGGCCATCGACGGCGAGGCCATCGTCTCCGGCAGCGCCGTGTACGGTGCCGATGTCCGCTTCGACGACATGCTCTATGCCGTGGTCGCGCGGCCGCCGGTCTACGGCGCCACGGTGCGCGGCTTCGACGATGCCGAAGCGCGCAGGATCAAGGGCGTGGTGCGCGTGATCGAGATCGCCGGCACCGGCCAGCCGGCCGGCTTCGATCCGCTGGGCGGCGTCGCCGTCGTGGCCGAGAACACCTGGGCCGCGATGGAGGGGCGCAAGGCCCTGAAGATCGACTGGAACCTCGAGGCCGCGGGCGACAACGCCGCCTACGACACTGAGCAGTACCGGAAGGCGCTGGAGGAAGGCGCCGATACGCCGGGCAAGGTCATCCGCGACGAGGGCGACATCGAGCGCGCGCTGGCGGATGCCGAGAACCGGGTCAGCGCCACCTACTCCATGCCGCACATGGCGCAGGCACCGATGGAGCCGCCGGTGGCCCTGGCGCGCATCGTGGACGGCCGCGCCGAGATCTGGGCGCCGGTGCAGAACCCGGGTGCCACGCGTGCCAACGTCGCCGGGCGCCTCGGCCTCGAGCCCGAGGACGTCGACATCAACGTGACCCTGCTCGGCGGTGGCTTCGGCCGCAAGTCCAAGCCCGACTTCGTGCTGGAGGCGGCGAGCCTCACCCAGGCGCTGGAAGGCCGTCCTGTGCGCGTGCAGTGGACGCGCGACGACGACCTGCATCACGCGTACTTCCACGCCGTCTCGGTGGACCGCCTGGAAGCCGGGCTGAACGGCGAGGGGCGGACCGTCGGCTGGCGGCATCGCACGCTCTCGCCCAGCATCGGCTCGCTGTTCGCGCCCGATCCCGAGCACAAGGGCGGCTTCGAGCTCGGCATGGGCTTCAACACCATGCCCTTCGACATTCCCGCCCTGCGTCTGGAGAACCCCGAGGCCTCCGCGCACACGCGCATCGGCTGGTTCCGCGCCGTCTACAACCTGCCGCACGCCTTCGCCATCCAGAGCTTCGCGGCGGAAGTGGCAGCAGCGGCCGGTCGCGACCATCGCGACTACCTGCTGGAGCTGCTCGGCCCGGCCCGCCGCATCGACCCGCGCGCCATCGGCGAGGAATGGAACTACGGCGAGAATCCCGAGCGCTATCCCATCGACGTCGGCCGGCTGCGCGCCGTGGTCGAGAAGGCCACCGCCGAGGCCGGTTGGGGCACGAAGCGGCCCAAGGGCAGGGGCCTCGGGCTGGCGGTGCACCACAGCTTCGCCTCCTACACCGCCGTGGTGCTGGATGTGGAAGTCGATGACGACGACAAGCTCACCATCCACAGCGCCGACATGGCCTTCGACTGCGGGCCGCAGGTGAATCCCGAACGCATCCGCTCCCAGCTGGAGGGTGCGTGCGTCATGGGCATCGGCATCGCCATGCAGAGCGAGATCACCTTCCGCGAGGGCCGCGTCCAGCAGGACAACTTCCACCAGTACTTCGTCCCGCGCATGGACCTCGCGCCGCGCGCCATCCGCGTTCACCTGATCGAGCCCGAGGGCGACGTCCCGCTGGGCGGCGTCGGCGAGCCCGGCATGCCGCCGGTGCCGCCGGCGCTGTGCAACGCCATCCACGCCGCCACCGGCAAGCGCATCCGGCGGCTGCCGGTGGGGGATCAGCTGGCCGTGTAGCGCTGTGGCCCGGTCGCGGCCCGAAGTGTTCATCCGTCGGCCCGCCCGAAGACCGGCAACCGCAGAGCTTGACCTTAAAGTCAGGTTCAATCGTAGCCTGCTCGCATCCGATGTCGAATCGGCCCCGCAGCGCGCACCATGTGCGCCACGGCGGCGCCGGGCGACGCGGGAGCGCCCGGACAGGGGCGCATTCTCCGGCCACCAAGGATGCGATCATCATGAAGCTGCCCCCGATTCTCGCCGCCCTCGCGCTGTTGCCCTGCATGGGCGCCCCTGCCGCGTGGGCAGACCAGGAAGGCCCGGACGAGGCCGCTGCCACCACCGTCATCGACATCGCGGGACACGACGTTCCCGTGGTCGCGGGCGGACTCTACGACCGCTACCGCTCGAATCCCCCGCTGTCGGTGATCGAGCGCGAATCGCCGGAGCTCGATCTGAGCTGGGTCCGGACGCTGGAGAAGACCCGCGTCGATATCGGCTTCGAGAGCTACTCGCCCAATTTCTACTACGAGAACAGCCGGGTCACCGCGATCTTCACCGCCGATCTGGAACGTTTGCGCGAGCTGATGCCGGCCGAGGTGCTGGAAGCGGTTCAGCCGCTTCAGATCTGGCCCGGCCGGGGCCTGGTGGCGGTCACGGCGTACGCCTATCACTACTGCGATAACGACCGCTACAACGAGTTCGCGCTGTCCATCGTCACGAGCGAGCCCGGCACGACCAACCTGGGCCCGATCAGCCTGATCGGCCAGGCGCTGAACAGCGATTTCTGGGGCTATGTGCTCAAGCTTCCCGTGGACACGGAGCTGGCCAGGGTCCGCGGGGTGGAGGGTTACAACCTGCCGAAGTGGTTGACCCGCATGGACTATCGCGAAACCGATTCAAAGGTCGTGTTCGAGATCGCGGATGCCGAGACGGGCAAGGTCGACCTTGTGCTGGAAACGGAGAAGCTCGGCGACGTCTCTACCGAGGTCACCATGGTGACCAACAGCTTCGTGAATCCCGATCGGGATGGAGAGCTGATCTCCGGCTACGCGACCTCCCGCCAGCTGGAACACGCCGCGAGCTACCGCACCGACACGGTCGACCTGCAACTGAGCGAGGACGGCAGCCTGTCGCGTTTCATCCGCTCCCTGGAGCTGGGCAGGATGCTCAAGTACGAGTACGTGCCGAGCTTCCAGAGCGCGCTGTATGCGCCACGCCCGCTGACGGCCGTACTGGCGGAAAAGCGGTAGCCTGCTCGCGTCGTTGCTTATTACCCGCGCGTTCGTTGCTGTCGCGCGCCGCCTAGAGAGGGAATCCGCCATGACCAAGCGCATTCTTCATGCTGTCACCAACGTCGCTCACTACAGCGATCCCGACGACGCTACCGGGCTCTGGTTGTCCGAACTCACGCACGCCTGGGCGGTCTTCGCCGAGAAGGGCTGGGAGCAGGTCATCATGAGCCCCAACGGCGGCAAATCGCCGCTTGAGCCGCGCTCGCTGAAATGGCCCAACATCGACGCGACGGCCAAGGCCTGGCTGGCCGACCCATCCCGGATGCAATGGCTGGAGCAAACCGCCAGCCCCGATGAGGTCGACGGCGCCGATTTCGATGCCATCTATTTCACGGGCGGCCACGCCGTGATGTACGACTTTCTCGAAGACGAAGGCCTCAATCGCGTCACCCGGGAAGTCTTCGAAAGCGGCGGCATCGTGTCCTCCGTGTGCCACGGTTATTGCGGCCTGCTCAATACCAGGCTCTCGGACGATTCCCTGCTGATCGCCGGCCGCAGGCTCACCGGCTTTTCCTGGACCGAGGAAGTGCTGGCAGGCGTCGCCGGGAAGGTGCCCTACAACGCCGAGCAGGCAACGAAGGACCGGGGCGGCCTCTACGACAAGCGCCGTCTGCCGTTCACGCCGCACGTGATCGTGGACGGGCGGCTGGTGACCGGCCAGAACCCGCAATCGGCCAGGGCCACCGCGCAACGCGTTGCCGAGTTGCTGTAGCGCGGCACCGCCGTCCACCCCGGGAACAACCCATTACCTGACGCAGGACAACACCATGACCATGAACTGGATGATCTACGGCGCCAATGGCTACACCGGCGAGCTCATCGCGCGCGAAGCGGTGAAGCGCGGTCTGAAGCCGATCCTGGCCGGACGCCGGCGCGATCGCATCGAGGCGCTGGCCGGAGAGCTGGGGCTGGAAGCGCGAGTCTTCGGGCTGGACGACACTGGCTCGCTGGCCGGGCAGCTTCGGGACTGCGGGCTGGTGCTGCACTGCGCCGGCCCGTTCTCGGCTACTGCCGCACCGATGATGGCGGCCTGCCTCGAGGCCGGTGCGCACTACCTGGACATCACCGGCGAGATCGCGGTGTTCGAGCACGCGCAATCGCTGACGGCGCGCGCCCGGGAGGCGGGTGTCGTGCTCTGCCCGGGCGTTGGCTTCGATGTCATCCCCACCGACTGCGTGGCGGCAGCGCTGAAGGATGCGCTGCCGGACGCCACCGAGCTGACGCTGGGCTTCGATTCGCGCACCGGCATGTCCCCCGGCACGGCCAAGACCTCCGTCGAGGGCATGGCGCAGGGCGGCAAGATCCGGCGCGGCGGCAAGCTGGTGACCGTCCCGCTGGCCTTCGAGGTGCGCCGCATCGACTTCGGCGATGGCGAGAAGCTGGCCATGACCATTCCGTGGGGCGATCTGTCCACCGCCTTCCACAGTACCGGGATTCCGGACATCCGCGTCTTCATTCCGGGTTCGCCGAAGATGATCCGTGGCGCGAGGATCGCCAACCTCTTCCGCCCCGCGCTCGGCTGGGACTGGGTGCAGCGCTGGCTGAAGGCCCGTATCGACAAGACCGTCCGGGGCCCCAGCGAGTTGGTCCGTGCCAGGCAGCCGACCTTCGTCTGGGGCGAGGCCCGCAACGCGCGCGGGGAAACCAGGACCGCCCGCGTGCGCACGGACAACGCCTACAGCCTGACGGTGACCGGTGCGCTTGCAGTCGTCGATCACCTGATGACGGAAGTACCCGCCGGCGGCGCGTACACGCCTGCCCGGCTGGTGGGCACGGATCTGGTATCGCGGCTGCCGGGCTCGGGAGCGATCGAGATCGTCTGAACCACGCGGCCTCGGGGCCGGGGCGGGTGACGGGCCGGGGTGCGCGAACGGGGGATTCAGGGCATCCGGCTGCGCGACGGCTGCTTGCCGCCTTCCCCGGCCTCCGTTGCCGGCAGGTCGCCCAGGCCCATCCGCGACATCACGCGCCGAGCATTCGCCGCGCAGGTCATGTCGTCCGGCTTTGCCTCGATCTCCTTGAGCACCTGCAGGATCCTGGCTTTGCCTTCCTCCAGGCGCTGCTGCAGGACCTCGATGCTGTGCACCTTGTCGCGCAGGGCCTGATGCAGCTTGCCGTGCTCCCAGTTGGTCAGGTCGGGCGGCATCAGGTTACGCAGCTCCTCCAGGCTGAACCCGGCATCCTGCGCGGACTTGATGAGATTCAGCACCATGACCGCCTCTGGCGGATAGGTGCGATAGCCGTTGCTCTGGCGTTCGACGAGCTGCAGCAGGCCCATGCGCTCGTAGAAGCGGATGCGTGAAGTGGCCAGTCCGGTCTTCGTCGCCAGCTCGCCGATCTTCATCATCGTCATGCGTCCTCCGGGGCTCGGAATGATGGCGTCGCGCGTGAACGGGTGGAATGGCGCGCGAGGCTTGACATTCAAGTTAACTTCAAGTGTAGGGTGCGTCAAACGCGATCTTCCGGAGTCCTCTCATGCAGACCATTCTTGGCGCCAACGGCCAGATCGGGCGCGAGCTGGCCGCCCACCTCGCGCGCGACTTCACCAGCGACATCCGGCTGGTGAGCCGCAGACCGCGCGCGGTGCACGACACCGACCAGCTGCGCGCGGCCGATCTGCTGGATCCGGCGCAGACCCTGCGCGCCGTCGAGGGCTCGGAGATCGTCTACATGACGGCCGGCCTGCCCATGGACACGCGCCTGTGGGTGGCGCAGTGGCCGGTGCTGATGCGCAACGTCATCGACGCCTGCGCCGCCCAAGGCGCCCGGCTGGTCTACTTCGACAACACCTACATGTACCCGCAGACCGCCCAGCCTCAGACCGAGGACATCGCGTTCCGGCCCAACGGCGCCAAGGGCGAGGTGCGCGCCGCGGCGGCCCGCGAGCTACTCGCCGCGATCAAAGAAGGGCGCCTGCAGGCCATGATCTGCCGCGCCCCCGAGTTCTACGGCCCGGGCATCACGCAGAGCATCACCAACAGCACCGTCATCGACAATCTCCGGCAGGGAAAGCCGGCCAGGGTCTTCCTGCGCGACGACACCCTGCGCACCCTCATCTACACCCCCGATGCCAGCCGCGCGATGGCGCTGCTGGGCAACACGCCCGATGCCTACGGTCGGACCTGGCATCTGCCCTGCGACGATGACCGGCTGACCTATCGGCAGTTCGTCGCGCTGGCCGCGGAAATCTTCGGCACGGATGGCCGCTACAAGGTGCTGAAGCGCTGGCAGCTCAGGGCCGCCGGGCTGCTCAGCCGGCAGGTGCGCGACGCCGCCGAGCTGCTGCCGCGCTACGAAGCCGACAACCTCTTCGTCTCCGACAGGTTCAAGCAGCGCTTCCCCGAGTTCCGCGTGACGACCTATCGCGAAGGATTGACCGCGATTCGCAGGGCCGACCACCTTGAAAACAGCGGCTCTGTCCCCATGTGAAGGTGTTCGGTGCCTCCGCCCGAGGGGCGGGCATCCTCCCTTCTTCACGCAACCGCTTCGGGGGCAGAACGCCATGGGCATCCTTCTCAAACCGTTTCAACAGCGGGCCGTTTGGCCGCTGGCGTCGTTGATGGCACTGGTTCTGCTGCTCAGTGGCTGCGGGATCAACAACATCCCCACCTACGACGAGCGCGTCACCGCCGCCTGGTCCCAGGTGGAAAATCAGTACCAGCGCCGCGCCGACCTGATCCCCAACCTGGTGGAAACCGTCAAGGGTTTCGCGGCCCAGGAGCAGGAAACCCTGACCGCGGTGACCGAGGCGCGCTCCAAGGCCACCTCCATCCAGGTGGACGAGGGCATTCTCGACAACCCCGAGAAGCTGCAGCAGTTCCAGCAGGCCCAGGGGGAGCTGAGCAGCGCCCTGAGCCGCCTGATGGCGGTGTCCGAACGCTACCCGGACCTGAAGTCGAACCAGAACTTCCTGGCCCTGCAGTCTCAGCTCGAAGGCACGGAGAATCGCATCGCCGTCGCGCGCCGGGATTTCATTCAGGCGGTGGAGCGCTACAACACCGAGCTGCGCACCTTCCCGGGCAAGATCTGGCACAGCATCCTGTATAGCGATCTGGAGCCCCGCGCCAACTTCGAAGCCACCACGGAGAACGCGGACGACGCACCAGCGGTGCAGTTCTGATGATGGTGCGGCCCCGCAAAGGCTTGCTGCTGGCGTTGCTGCTTCTGCTCCCGGCCGCCCCGTGGGCCCAGTCAACGCCGGAGTTTCCGGAGCTGACCGGCCGGGTGGTGGATCAGGCCGAGATGCTTTCCCCGGAAGCGGAATCGCGCCTGAGCCAGATGCTCCAGGCCCACGAGCAGGCCAGCACCGAGCAGCTCGTGGTGGTGACGCTGCCGGACCTCCAGGGCTTTCCGATCGAGGATTTCGGCTACCAGCTGGGCCGGCACTGGGGCATCGGACAGGAGGGCGAGGACAACGGCGCCCTGCTGATCGTGGCGCACGATGAACGCGAAGTGCGCATCGAGGTGGGCTATGGCCTTGAAGGCCGGCTCACCGACGCCGACGCCTCGGTCATCATCAATCGCATCATCACCCCGGCATTCCGTCAGGGCGATTTCCAGGCCGGTATCGTCAACGGCACCGCCGCCATGATCCAGGTCCTCGGCGGTGAGCCGATGGCGGTCTCCCAGGGCCGGCGAACCCGTGCCGTCGAGGAGAAACCCAATGCCGGCCTGGTGGGGCTGCTCTTCTTCCTCATGCTCGCGGTGGTGTTCCTTATCGGCAGTAGCGGTGGCCGTGGCGCTCGCGGCGGCGCGGCCCTGGTGGGCGCGGCCGTGCTCGGCGCGGCCATGGGCGGCCGTGGTGGCGGCTTCGGCGGCGGAGGCGGCGGCTTTGGCGGCGGCGGAGGCGGTTTCGGCGGTGGTGGTGCCTCCGGTGGCTGGTAACCCCGCAAAGCCATCCGCGCGTGCTGACCCCCCTTACCGGACGATGAGAGCCACAGAATCATGACATTGCTGAGCAAGAGCGATCAGGAAGCCGTTACCGCCGCCATCAATGACGTGGAACGGGAAACCGACGCCGAACTGGTGACCGTGCTGACGGCCCAGTCCGACAACTACGCCTATATCCCCCTGGTCTGGGCCGGCATCCTGGCGCTGCTGGTGCCCGGCATCGCCAACTACCTCGGCGGCTGGTTCGGTGCCGACATCCTGTTGCTTGTGCAGTGGGGCGCCTTCATCCTGATCAGCCTGCTGTTCCGGATGCCCGGCATCAGCACCCGCCTGATTCCCCGGCAGGTGCGTTACTGGCGGGCGTCGAACCTGGCGCGGCGGCAGTTCCTGGAGCAGAACCTGCACCACACCAAGGGCGCCACCGGCATGCTGATCTTCGTGTCGGAGGCCGAACGCTATGTGGAGATCCTGGTTGACCAGGGCATTGCCGACGTCCTGGACAACGCGGTGTGGGAAGACATAGTGGCGCGCTTCACCGCCCAGGTGCGCCAGGGCCAGACCCGGCAGGGATTCCTCGACTGCATTGCTGCCTGCGGCAAGCTCCTGAAAGAGCACGTGCCCGCCACCCACGAGCGTAACGAGCTGCCCAATCATCTGGTGATCCTGTCGTAACGGCCACGTCGGCCACCGGTCAGCCAGACCGGCTTGCGCCATTGGCCGGCTGGCGTCGGCACGCCTTCACCCAACCCGCTCGCCCGAGGTCGGGGGAGCGGGCTTTCTCGCGCGGCCGCGAGCCCGACATGATCGGAAGGCTGGAAGCCTTGGCGAGCGCAGGCAGCAACGAAGGCTAGGTGAGATCGGCGAGCACGCGCCGTGCCTCGCGCTCGCTGAGCGTGTCCCCCGGGTCCGGGCCGTAGTAGAAGTACAGGACCACCGGGCCGTCCTCCGGGGTCGTCGTGCTGGTCTGCCAGAGAAAGTCCCTGGCCGCCCAGGTGTCGCCCTGGATCGGCGCGCCGATGGACGTCGGCCGGCTGACGATCACGCCGAGCACCACGGCCTCCGACGGCGGGTCAGCGGCGCGGGCCGTGCGCAGGTCGACGTCGGTGAGCTCGCCCAGATCGGCGCGTCGGAGCTGGCGCTCGTAGCGGCGCTTGGAGCTGACGAAGACGTTGCCGCCCCGGTCCGGGTCCACCAGCACGCGCACGAAGCCCTGATCGACCTCGGCCGGGTCCACCGCGTCCATGAGGGCGTCGAGCGTGTCGCGGCGCTGCCCTTCGCTGGCAAAGCCGGCATCCATGGCGACCCGGTCCAGATCGTCGATCACGGAACCGGGCAGCACCACCGCGACTTCCACCAGGCGGCGCTCCACATCCGCGGGCTCGGGTGCAAAGGCCACGAACAGGTGCGCGCAGACAATCAGGACCAGCACCACCCCGAGGAGCTTGCTGAAGCAGCCGCCTTCGAGCGGGGCGCCGATGCCCGTGCCGCCACCACCGCCGCCGCCTCCTCCGCCACCGCCACCGCCGCCGCCACCACCGACGGCGACCCACGGGCAGTCGTCCTCCGGGCCGAGCGCGGTTCGGCTCTGCGATTGGGTTGAGGGCAGGGCCAGCACCCTGTGATGGGCGACAGGTGTTGCGGCGCCGTTCATGTCTCCTCCCGTGCTCCCCTGGAACGGTCGTGACCGGGTATCGGCACCCCGCAAACCGAGCCGGGCGGGCCCCTTTCCCGCGAGCGCGGCGCGCGCTTTGCCGTCAGCCGATCAGGCGTGGTGTATCAGACGCCGACGTCGGCGCTCAAGCCCGGTGCGTTTCCGGCAGCGCCGTCTAGGGAAGCTCTGATCTATTGCTGCGCTCGGCATCTTGGCCGCCGGCGGTGCTCGAAATGCTCATGTATTACCCCATACACTGCGCTTCCTGCGCTCCGGCGGCGGCCAACCTGCCTTCGCTCGCGACATAGATCAGAGCTTCCCTAGCGGCGTGCGCTCACTGCAGTCCGACGATGCGCAGGATCTTGTCGCCACCCTGGCGGCAGAAATTCGGGTTCCAGGCCAGATCCCCGCGCGTGTCGCAGTTGGTGGTGGTCACGTAGAGGTAGCCGTCCGGGCCTTCCGCGACGGTGCGCAGCCGGCCGAAGCGCTGCTTCAGGAAGATCTCGCGTTCCTCGACGATGTACGGGTTGTCCGGATCCAGCTGGATGCGGTGCAGGTGCTGCCCCTGGTCCCGCTGCGGGGGCAGGCCCTGGGTGGCGGCGAAGAAGCTGCCGGTCCATTCCGGAATGGCGTTGCCGCGGTACAGCGTGGCGCCGCCCGGCGGGAGCGAGCGCTCCCAGACGATCACCGGCTGAGTGATGCCTTCCGCGGAGTCGCAGCCGGTGGTGTCCGGCCAGCCGGAGTTCTCGCCGGCGCGGAACACGTTGAACTCGTCCAGGCCCTTGGTGAAGGGGCCGCCGTCGTCGTTGAAGGTGGGTCCGTGCTCCATGACCAGCAGATGATGGGGGTCGAACCAGTCGAAGCCCTGCGTGTTACGGATGCCGGTGAGATACACATAGCTGCCCGGCGTGGGGTTGTCGGCCGGAATCGAGCCGTCCGGGTTCATGCGCAGCAGCTTGCCGGCCACCGAATCGGGCTGCTGGGCCTGCGGCGCCTCGTAGGCGCCCACGCCCAGGTAGAGCTTGCCGTCGGGGCCGATGCGCATGCGTCCGCCGGCGTGGTGGATGCCGCCCGGGATGTCGTCGAGGAGGATGCGCTCCAGCTCGGCGCTGCCGTAGTCCTCGGACATCGTGAACAGACCCAGCCGGTTGTACAGCGAGTCGTCCTCCGCGCGCGCGGTCCAGTACATGTAGAGCTGCCGGTTCTCGGCGAAGTCCGGATGCAGCAGCACGCCGAGCAGGCCGCCCTCGCTGCCCAGGCCGCCGGCTTCCTCGGCCCAGGTGATCTCCGCCACGTCGACCTCGGCCACCGCGCCCGACTCCAGCTGCCCGTTCCGGATGATGCGCAGCAGGCCCTTGTCCCGCTCCGTGAAGATCATGTCGCCGTTCGGCAGCCAGTCCAGGCCCCAGGGGATCTCCAGGCCGTCGACCACCACCTCGACGTCGAGCTCGGGGCCGATGGGCGCGTCGTCACCCTCGGCCCGGGGCACGAATTCGCAGGCCTGCCGGCTGAGCTCCGGCGCCTGGCCGGGTCCGCCGCTGCCGTCGCTGCCGCATCCCGCCAGCACGAGTGCCGGGAGCAGGAGGTACGCGGTCTTGCGTGGGAGGCGGTTGGTTCGACGCAGCATGGCCCGACCCTGAAGTGAAGGATCGGCAAATCTAACATATGTCAAAAAGCCCGGAGAACGGGTTGCGCGGCCGCCCGGGCGCCCCGCATGCAGGGCGCCCGCGACCGGCGATCTACTGCGTCGTGCCGTACTGGAGGTAGTTGCCCACGGCCGTCAGCACGGCTTCCCATTCCGCCGGCGCGACCGTGTCGATGGGGTCGTTGCCGAAGCGCACGCCCACCATGTTCAGCGATGGCGCCACGCTCACCCGCTGGTGCCCGAAGCCCGCCGCCGTGTAGTTGCCGGACTCCTCGCCGCCCCAGTGCGGCCACATGTAGCCGCGCGGGCCGCCGCCGTTGTCCTTGTCGTAGTTGTGCGAGGCCTCGACCCAGGCCGCCGGAATGATCTGCCGGCCGTCGAAGGTGCGGCCGCCGTTGCGGAAGATCTCGCCGAAGCGGAGCATGTCGCGCGGCGTGGCCATCAGTCCCATGGAGGCAAAGGTGTTGCCCAGGCGGTCCACCGTGACCAGCGCATCGTCCTGCATGCCCGCCGGCTGCCAGATCTTCTCCGACAGGATCTCCGCATAGGGACGGTCGTAGATGTTCTCCAGCATCCACGCCAGCATCTGTGCGTCGCCACTGTTGTAGCGGTAGAACTCCCCCGGCGGCGAAACGCGCGTCAGCCGCAGCAGGTACTCGTCGCGCGTCATGCCGAACAGGCCGTTGGTGTGGAAGTCCGCGCCCATCAGCACCAGCTGCTCGGGCTGGTGGATCGGCACATCCACCCAGTACGTGCCGGACTCCATCTGCAGCAGATCCTCGACGGTCACGCCCTCCCAGACCGAGTCGGCGGCTTCCGGGATGTACTTCTTGATGGGGTCGTGAATCGAATCGACCAGACCCTCCGACACCGCAATCCCCACCAGCGACGTCGTCACCGACTTCGTGACCGACCACATGTGGGCGCGGGTATCGGGGTTGTAGCCGTTCTGATAATCCTCGTAGATGAACTGGCCGTTGTGCATGAAGGCAATGGCATTCGTCATGCCGCTCTGCATGTACTCATCGACCGTACGCGTGCGGCCGTTCACCTCGTAGGTGATCTGGCTGAGGTCGACCTCGGCCGCCGGCAGGTCCGGGGAGGAGGGCGCAGCCTTCACCACCTGTGTCGGCAGGATCACGATCACCGTGACCGCATCCACCGGCAGCAGCAGGATGGAGAACTCGCCATCCAGCGTGTCCTGCACCAACCGCACCGGCTGCTGCCCGGTCAGCAACAGCTCCAGGCGTGCCCGCAGCAGATCCAGCAGCGGCCCGACGGCGGGCAGCGATTCGTCCGGCGTCGCATACAGTCGGCCCAGATGCATCGCCACCACGTTGCCCAGCCCGGTGGGCAGCGTCGTGATCGACTGCAGCACCGACTCCAGGTCGGTGGGCAGCGAGTACAGCCCGGCGCGCTCCACCATGTGCGCCAGCTCCTGCGCGAGGATCACGCCCTCGTTCGGCGGCTCGACAGCCGGATCCTCCGAACCCGGAACCGCGACCTGCTCGTTCTGGCTCTGGCTGCCGCTTCCCCCACACGCCGCAAGCGCCATCGACACAATGGCCGTGACGGCAAGCTGGCGCCACATGGACTGATACATGGCCTCTCCCCCCTCGACTGTATTCCCACTGTAATGAGCGGGATTATGTCGGAGGACAGGGGACAGCCTCTACTCCGTTTGTGGGGGAGGGCAGCGAGATTCGGATCCCCGATGGTGCGAGCTACTTTCGTGCAATGCCTGCAACCGCCTCCCGGGCGGCGCGCTCGATGGTCGCGGCAACCACCTTAGGCTGGGTCATGAAAACGGCATGACTGGCAGGGACCCGCGTGATCTGCGCGCCGGCACGCTCGGCCATGTGGACGAGCATGGCCTGATCGAACGCCTTGTCCTCTGTGGCGATCACGGCCCAGCTGGGCTTCGTGCGCCAAGCGGCGTTCTGCACCCGGGTCTCGAAGACCGACATGCTGATGGGAACCTGCGCGTCGCGCATGAACGCTGCGTCCGCATCGCCGACATCGTGGGCGAACCCGGCCTGGAAGTGCTGCGGATTCAGGAAGCCGAATCCATCCTCCTGGACATCGATCACGAACTCGGGTGTGGCCGCGAACCCCTGATACTGCTGGGCCGTGGATTCGCCGGCGTCGGGCACCAGCGCCGAGACGTACACCAGGCCCGCGACGTTCGGGTGCATGCCTGCCTCGGTGATGACCGTGCCGCCCCAGGAGTGCCCCACCAGGATCGTGGGTCCGTCCTGGCGATCGAGGATGCGTCGCGTGGACGCGACATCATCGGCAAGTGAAGTGAGCGGGTTCTGCACGATGGTTACCCGGTAACCCCGCCGGGTCAGCTCGTCGTAGACCCCACGCCAGCCGGAACCATCGGCGAAGGCGCCGTGCACCAGCACGACGTTCTGCGCCGGGCCGGTGCCGTTCGTGGCCAGCGCGGGTTGTGCGTGGGTCGCGGGGCCGATGGTGGCCGCCACGACGGTCGCGAGGATGGCCTGGGTGCGCTTCATGACACTTCTCCGTGGTACGGGCGATTGCGGGAGCGGCCATGCTCGCGAAGCGGCCCTCACGCTTCCTGCACGAACGGGACAGCTTTTGCATCATCGGGCCATGCATCCCGGGCGGCGGCGCGTTGATGCAGCCGCCGCCAAGCGCCCGGAGCCACTCCGAAACGCCGCTGGAAAGCGCGGGTCAAGTGGCTTTGATCCGAGAAGCCGCATTCCAGCGCGATATCGACCAGCAATCGGCGGGAGTGCGCGAGCAGCCGCCTGGCCTTCTCCAGGCGGAGCTGCGTGAGCCACGCGTGCGGCGACATGCCCGTCGAGCCACGGAACGCGCGCGTGAAGTGGCGGATCGACAGGCCGCATTCCGCGGCCAGTTCGGCGAGCGTGATGTGGCCTGCAAGATTCGCGGCAATCAGCTCCTTGGCGCGGCGCTCCTGCCAGCGCGCCAGCGTGCCCGTATTCGCTACAGGCCCCGCGTGCAGACCGCCGTAGGCCTGCGCGACATGGGTCGCGAGCGCCACGGCGAGCTGATCGACGAAGAGCTCGCTTGCCTGCTCGCGCGCTGCCAGAGCCGGCCGAATCGCCAGCAGGAGATGGCGCGCGACGGGATCGTGCAGTGCCCTGCCGGGCTCGTGCCGAAGCCCGTCCATGGGGGGTGCATTGGCGTCCTCGGCCAGCGCATCGAGCGCCTTGCGGGGGAGGTACAGATCCACGGCGTGAAACGGATCCCGGTGCGCCATCGCCAGCTTCGTCCTGAGGTCGAAGATGGCCACAGCGCCGGCATCGAATGCGCGCGGGCGAATCAGGCGACCGTCGGCGTACAGGTCGAAGTCCTGACAGGCTCTGAGCTGGAGCGCAATCAGGAAGGCATCATCGGCGACCGGCAGTGTCGTCCCGGTGTGGCCCGGTCCGGACGCCAGCTCGATGAAGGCCATGCCCGACCGGGAGGCGATGCTGGTCTGCAGGACCGGCGCGTGCTGCAAGTCCAGACTGTCGGCAATGCCTCGAACGCCGGAAACCTCCCGGTGCCGGGGGCCGCCTCCGTGACGGTGTCCGTTCATGCGGCGCGTCATTGAAGCCCGAGAAAGGCCGTGGGGCGCACGGTCAGCGGCAATAATCTATGCCGTTGCCCCGCGATTCGCCAGCCGGGCAATCGTTGCAGTGTCTTCGGTCAGACCGTCGGCACGGTGCCGCCGTCGATCACGTACTCCACCCCGGATATGGAAGCTGCACGCGGCGATGCCAGGAAGCCGATGAGGTCGGCGACTTCGCCCGGCTTCGCCGGTCGTCCCAGCGGGATGCCGCCCAGTGAATCCATGATGATCCGCTGCGCGCCCGCATAGTCGGTATTCGCCTGGGTGGCGAGCCTTTCCGCAAGCGCGACCGCTGCTTCGGTCTCGATCCATCCGGGAGAGACGCGAACGACGCGGACACCCCGGGGCGTGACCTCCTTCGAGAGTGCCTTGCTGTACGTCGACAGCGCAGCCTTGGCGGCGGCGTAGGCGATGGTTGCCTCGGGCAGGGGCAGAACGCGCTGGATCGAGGTGACGTGGATGATGACGCCGGAGCCCTGCTCGATCATGGCCGGCATGAGCGCGCGATCGAGCCGAACCGAGGACATCAGGTTCAGTTCGATCTCCTTCGACCATTCGGCATCATCGAGTGCGGCGAATCCGCCCGCCGGTGCGGACGAGCCCCCGACGACATTGACCAGGACATCGATGCCGCCGAGCTGCTCGTGAACTGCGTCGGCCAAGGAGTGCGCGTGCGTGGCGGTCGACAGATCGGCAGCGACATAGCGCACATCGTCGACGGGTGACTCCGGAAGCGAGCGCGCAGCCACCATCACCCGGGCGCCTGCCGCCGCCATCAACGCGACGGTCGCCGAACCGACGCCACGCGTGCCGCCGGTCACCAGCACCCGCTTGTCCGCAAGCTGCAGATCGAAGCTCACTGGGTGATCTCCAGCGACGCGATCCCGCCCTGTGCGAGCGTGAAGGCATACCGAAGGTCGGTCGGGCTTCCGGGAAAGTCGCCCGTCACTCGCCCCGTCACGATGCAGCTGCCATTCGTTTCCTCGAGCGATACGGGCTTCGTGACATAGGAAAACTGGGCGGAGGCCGCGTCCTTCCAGGCGGCGATCGCCGACCGTCCCGTGTAGGTCCGGCCCTCGTCCGTGACCTGCCCGTCCGTGGTGAAGCAGCGTGCAACCGCGTCACCGTTACCGAGGTCGGCATCGAAGTAGGCGGCAACGGCGGCGGGAAGGTGCAGTTCCTTCGTGTCGTTCATGTCGTGGTCTCGCTGTTGTTTCCGGGAGACCACGATGAACCACGGTGGCGCACAAGAGAATCGCCTAGTATCCGATCAGGCCATGTAGCGATCCGTACACAATGCGCGGTTCCGAATTCGCCGAGCTGAAGGCCTTCGTGGCCGTGGTGGACTGGGCGAGCTTCTCCCGCGCCGCGGACCAACTCGGCCTGTCGAGGTCCGCGCTCAGCCAGATCATCCGCCAGCTTGAATCGCGCCTGGGCGTGCGCCTGCTCGATCGCACGACCCGCAGCGTGTCGCCGACGGAGCCGGGGCGACGTCTGCACGAGCGCATCGCGCCGATGCTTCGCGAGATGGACGACGCCGTCGAGCAGGCGGTCAGTGCGACCGGCAGGACGGCGGGTACGCTGCGGATCAACGCGTTGAGCATGGCGGCGAAGAAGGTCATTGCGCCGCGGCTGGGGCGCTTTCACGCCGCCTGTCCCGATGTCGTGCTCGATATCGTGATCGACGACGGTCTGAGCGACATCGTGGCCGGCGGGTTCGATGCGGGCATTCGGGTCGGTGAGCGCCTGCAGAACGACATGATCGCGGTGCGGCTCACGCCGGACGTCGAACTGCTCGCCGTGGCGTCACCGGAGTACCTCGCTCGTCATGGCGAGCCGGCGTCTCCGGCCGACCTGCAGCACCACGCCTGCCTCAACTGGCGGTTTCCCGGCAGCGGCAGGATCGCCCGCTGGGAGTTCGTGCGGGACGGCCAGCGGGTCGAAGTCCAGGTCGAGGGGCCGCTGACCGCCAACCATCAGGACATCGTCATCCCCGCCGCGCTCCAGGGGCTGGGCATTTTCTACGCCTACAACGACGATGGCATCGCGGAAGCACTGGAGCGTGGCCAGCTGAAGCGCGTTCTCCGCGACTGGGCCCAGACGCTGCCCGGCCTGCACCTCTACTACGCGAATCGCCGCTACGTCCGACCCGCCCTCAGGGCATTCATCGATTGCCTGCTCGATCGCGACATTCCCGAGCAGCCCGGCAGGGAAGCGCCCGGCGGGGCATCTCGGTCGTGACGGATCCGGCCTGCCGTCGGTCATGCAGCTCAGGCCGGTGCATGCGTGAACGCCCCCTGCAGGCACGCTAGGATTCGGGTGACAAACGTTGCCAAGCGGATCGAGGAGACGACCCCATGCGCATCACCCAGACCCTGCGCCGCGCGGTGCAGACGCGTGCCGACGCCACCGCGACCATCTGCGGAAACCGTGAGCAGACCTGGCGGGAGCTGAGGGACCGCGTTGCGCGGCTTGCGGGCGCGCTGCACGGGCTGGGCGTGCAGGCGGAAGATCGGGTCGCGATCCTGGCGCTGAACAGCGATCGCTATCTGGAGTACCTCTACGGGGTGTCCTGGGCTGGTGCGGCGGCGAATCCGGTGAACATCCGGCTGGCACCGCCGGAGATCGCCTACACGCTGGAGGATTCCGAGAGCCGCGTGCTGTTCGTCGATGACGCCTTCGCGCCCGTGGTGGCGCAGATCCGCGCGCAGCTGCCGGCGCTGGAGCACGTGGTGTTCATCGGCGACGGCGAACTGCCGGAGGGCTGCCTGGCCTACGAGGACCTCATCGCGAATCACGCGCCGGCCGCGGAAGCTGAGGTGCGCGGCGATGCGCTGGCCGGGCTGTTCTACACCGGCGGCACCACCGGCAAGTCGAAGGGCGTGATGCTGTCGCACGACGCCATCGTCTACAACATGCTCAACATGCTGCCGATGCTGGGCTACGACCAGACCGCGGTGTATCTGCACGCGGCGCCCATGTTCCATCTCGCGGACATGGCCAATACGCACGCCGTGACGGCGGTGGGCGGCACGCACTGCGTGATTCCGCGCTTCGACATCGACGCGCTGCTGGCGATGATCGCGCGCGGCAAGGTCACGCACACCATGCTGGTGCCGACGATGATCAACATGCTGGTCAGCTCCGGGAAGCTGGAAGGCGCGGACATCGCCAGCCTGCGGCGCATGCTGTACGGCGCCTCGCCGATGCCCGAGGCACTGCTGCTGCGCGCCATGAAGGCGCTGCCCGGCGTCGGCTTCGTGCAGGGCTACGGCCAGACCGAGGCCGCGCCGGTGGTCACCCTGCTGCCGGCCGAGGCGCACTACCCGGGCAGCGACAAGCTGACCAGCGCCGGCGTGCCGGCCTACGGCGTGGACGTGGCGATCATGGACGAGGCCGGCAGCGAGGTCGCCACCGGCACGGTGGGTGAGGTCTGCGCGCGCGGGCTCAACATCATGCAGGGCTACTGGAAGCGGCCGGAGCAGACCGCCGAGACGCTGCGCGACGGCTGGCTGCGCACCGGTGATCTCGGCTACATGGACGGCGACGGCTACGTCTTCATCGTCGACCGCGCCAAGGACATGATCATCAGCGGCGGCGAGAACATCTTCAGTGTCGAGGTCGAGGGCGCCATCTACCAGCACCCGGACGTCCAGGAAACCGCCGTCATCGGCCTGCCCAGCGAGCAGTGGGGCGAGGCCGTGCACGCGGTGATCGTGCTGAGGGAAGGCGGTACCGCGACCGAGGCCGACATCATCGCCCACTGCCGCGGCCTCATCGCGGACTACAAGCTGCCGCGCAGCATCAGTTTCCGGGAAGAGGCGCTGCCGCTGAGCGGTGCCGGGAAGATCCTCAAGACCGAGCTGCGCAAGGAGCTGGCAGGGTGAGGGCCTGGTAGCGCGTCGGAGGATGGCGCGCTACTTGCGCAAGTGAGGACGAGCGCATCCGCGTTGCAACGCTCCATTGTTCGCCATCGCTATGGGACTGGCTAACTGCTGCTCAGTCGTTCTTCTTGAGGCTATCGCTGCCACTTCCCCAGACCGTGCATTGAACCGCCCCGGGTATCGAGGAGG